>NZ_VFWS01000017.1:0-75479 GCF_006443065.1 Mesorhizobium sp. B1-1-5
ACTTTGTTTCGCTTCGTCGTGACGCTGGCGGTTCTTGCAGGCATGGCCCAGCAGTTGCTGAACGGCTCTGAGATCGGCGCCGTTCTGCAGGAGATGGCTGGCAAAAGCATGGCGAAGCACATGCGGCGAGATTTTTGCCGCGGCGATCCCCGTCCGCGCGGCCAACCCCTTGAGATCGCGGGCGAAAACCTGCCGGGAGAGATGGCCGCTATCGGAAGAGGCCGGAAACAGGAACGGGCTCTCGGCAAAGGCCGGCCGCTCGGCCCTTGCGGCGAGCCAGGCGCGCATGGCGGCGCGCGCCTTGGTCGAGAGCGGCACCATGCGTTCCTTGTCGCCCTTGCCGCGCACCATGAAGAAGCGATCGTCGCGCAACGCCACCGTGACCGGCAGGCCGACCAGTTCCGACACGCGCAAGCCCGTTGCGTAGAGCACTTCTACCAGCGCGTGCAGGCGCAACGCAGCCAGCCTGTCGCCGTCCGGCCCGGATTCTCCGGCTTCCTGCGCAGCCCGGTCGAGCAGGCGCCCGGTCTCGGCTTCGCTCATCGTCTTCGGCAGCGGCCGGCCCTTGCGTGGGCTGTCCAGCGTGCCGGTCGGGTCGTCGCCGCGCAGCCCTTCGGCATAGAGGAATTTGAAGAACTGGCGGATCGCCGACAATTTGCGCGCCTGCGAGGTCGGCGCGAAGCCGCGCGCGGCGATGTCGTCGAGATAGGCGCGGATGTCGGCCGATCCCGCGCCCGCCAGTCCGCCCTTGATCGCTTCGGAAGCATCGTCCAGGTCGCGACGATAGGACGAAAGCGTGTTCTCGGCCGCGCCTCGCTCGGCGCTCATCATCTCGAGGAAGGCTTCGATGCGGGCGGCGCTGTTCATCGGGCCGGGATCAGCTCTTTGTTGGTTTTTCGTGGGTCAGTTTTTCTTCGGGTTGAGCTTTTCAGCCGGAATGCGGATGCTCATTTCCGCCTTTTTCGGCTCCACGAACATCGCCAGCGCGAACATCGCGCCATAGGCAATGCCTGCAAGAACCGCCAGCGTCACGACGAAGCGAAACAAAGTCGGCATTCAATTTTCGCCCGTCTTGTTGTTCTGCGTTTCCAAAGCCCTGTGCCCTTATGGGACGCCAATCCGGCCAATTCAAGCACGAAGCACTCCGCTGAACAGGAGGTTTTGCCGGTGAAGCTTCGCGGCCGTTTGTCCGGCCGTGCTTGACGCAAACAGGCTTTTGATGTCGATACGGCGCAAAGAGGCCCCGATGAACGCTCTGCCACCAAATCCGACGGACGAAGGCCGCGTCGCGCTGATCGAACGGCTCGGAAGCCGGTCGATCGTCTTCGTCGGACTGATGGGCGCCGGCAAGACCGCGATCGGCCGCAAGGTGGCGACGATGCTGTCGCTGCCCTTCATGGACAGCGACCAGGAGATCGAAAGCGTCTCGCGCATGACGGTGCCGGAGTTGTTCGAGCGCTATGGCGAGCCGGAATTCCGCGCGCTGGAGCAGCGGGTGATCCTGCGTCTGCTGGAGAACGGACCGCAGGTGCTGTCGACCGGCGGTGGCGCCTTTATGAATGCGCAAACGCGCGAGGCGATTTCCGCGCATGGCGTATCGGTCTGGCTGAAGGCCGATCTGGACCTGTTGATGGAGCGCGTTTCGAAGAAGCAGAACCGGCCGCTCTTGAAGAATCCCGATCCGCGTGGCGTGCTGGAGAAGCTGATGGGCGAGCGCTATCCGGTCTATGCCATCGCCGACCTGACTGTGCCGACGCGCGACGACCGCAAGGAGATCATCGCCGGCGAAGTCGTCGCGGCGCTTTGCGCCCATCTTGGCATCGACGCGATCGCAACGGGCGCTACGAGCGCCACAACTGACGAGGTTCAGTCGTGAGCGAACCGGTGAAGGTCGAGGTCGGTCTCGGCGACCGCGCCTATGACATATTGATCGGCTCAGGATTGCTGGCGCGCTCCGGCGAGGAGATCGCGCGCCGGCTTCCCGGTACCCGCGCGGCCATCGTCACCGACGAAAATGTCGCCGCCGCGCATCTCGACACGCTGAAGGCTGGGTTGGACAAAGGCGGCATCCAGTCCGCTGTCATCACGCTGCCCGCGGGCGAGAAGACCAAGAGTTTCGTCCATCTGGAGGAAGTGGTCGACGGCGTGCTCGGGGCAAGGCTCGAACGCCGCGACGTGGTGATCGCGCTCGGCGGCGGCGTCATCGGCGACCTTGCCGGTTTTGCTTCCGGCATCGTGCGCCGAGGCATGAATTTCGTGCAGATCCCGACCTCGCTGCTGGCGCAGGTCGATTCTTCCGTCGGCGGCAAGACCGGCATCAACAGCGCGCGCGGCAAGAACCTCGTCGGCGTCTTCCACCAGCCCAGGCTGGTACTCGCCGACACCCAGGTGCTCGACACGCTGCCGATCCGCGAGTTCCGCGCCGGCTATGCCGAGCTTGCCAAATACGGGCTGATCGACCGCCCGGCCTTCTTCGCCTGGCTCGAACAGACCTGGCGGGACGTTTTCGCCGGCGGTCCGGCGCGGGTCGAGGCGATCGCCGAGGCCTGCCGCGCCAAGGCCGACGTCGTTGCCCGCGACGAGTTCGAGACCGGCGACCGCGCCTTGCTCAATCTCGGCCACACTTTCGGTCATGCGCTCGAAGCTGCCACGCAGTATGACGGGAGCCGGCTCGTCCATGGCGAGGGCGTCGCTGTCGGCATGGCGCTGGCGCACCGCTTCTCGGCGCGTCTCAACCTGGCGAGCCCCGACGACGCGGAGCGCGTCGAAGCGCATCTGCGCGCCGTAGGCCTGCCGTGGCGGATGGCCGATATTCCAGGCGAGCTGCCGGATGCCGAGGCGCTGCTCGGCTTCATCACCCAGGACAAGAAGGTTTCGCGCGGCGCCCTGACCTTCATCCTGACGTGCGGCATCGGCCAGGCTTTCATCGCCAAGGACGTGCCGTCCTCGGAAGTGCTCTCCTTTCTCAAATCGAGCCATCCCGGATGGCTCGAGATGAGCCATCCCAGATGAACGGCGTCGGCTGGATCGTCGCCGCCGTCCTTGCCGCCATCGTGCTTTTGGCGCTTTTCTTCCGCGCGCGATTGCTTGCCGCTTGCGGCTATGCGTTGCGGCCGATCGAGCCGCCGCAGCGGTCCGAGCGCAACGGCAAGGATGAAGACGGCGACGAACCCCGCCGCGAGGGCACGGCTGCCGAGGAGCGCAATCGGCTCGAGGGCCTGTTCGATCTCGACGAGCTCGAAGTGTCGGATGTCATGGTCCACCGCACCAATATGCGCTCAGTCAATGCCGACAATGCGCCGGAGGCGGTGGTGCGCGAGATCCTGCAGAGTCCGCACACCCGCATGCCGCTATGGAAGGGCTCGCTCGACAACATCGTTGGCATGTTGCACGCGAAGGATCTGCTGAGGGCCCTCAACGAGGTCGGCAACGATTTTTCGCGGATCGACGTCATGAAGATCGCGGCCAAGCCGTGGTTCGTGCCGGACACCACCACCTTGCAGGAACAGCTCAACGCCTTCCTGCGGCGCAAGGCGCATTTCGCCATCGTCGTCGACGAGTATGGCGAGGTCGAAGGGCTGGTGACGCTGGAGGATATCATCGAGGAGATCGTCGGCGAGATCGCCGACGAGCACGACATCGACATGCAGGGCGTCAAAAAAGAGGCCGACGGCTCGGTCGTGGTCGACGGCACGGTGCCAATCCGCGATTTGAACCGCGCGCTCGACTGGGACCTGCCGGACGAGGAAGCCACGACGATCGCCGGCCTCGTCATTCATGAGACGCAGTCGATCCCGGAGGAGAAGCAGGCCTTCACCTTCCACGGCAAGCGTTTCGTGGTGATGAAGCGCGAGAAGAACCGCATCGCCCGATTGAGGATACGTCCCGCCAGCGAGGGTTAGAGCACTAACACGGAGATCTTGACTGGTCGGCTATGTCGCGTTGGCAGGCGGCATGTCTTGGAGATTGGCCGAAACTGTCCGGCCTCGTCATTCCAGGGTTTCCGCGACGCCGCTTTGCGGCTGCTCCGCCCTGGAATGACGAGGTTGGAAGGCTTCAGCCAATGACCCGCGTTTGCGCTGATCTCACCGAAGCGAACGGTGAAAATCTTGCCGCCCGACAACCTTTCAAAACCCGTACGCCTAAGAAAGCAGGCGTCTCAGAGACCCGGCTCAAAGCTCCTTGGTCCAACGCTCGCTGAGCATCGCGCCGGTACCGGCATCGATTGCCGCCAGGCTGACATCATAGCCCCAGAGGTTGCGGATATGGCGCAGCGTCGCGTCGCGGCTCTGGCCCTCGAGCATGACGCCATCCTTGACCACGTGCTTGAGCCGCAGATGCCGGTCGCCGAGCAGGTCGACGTCAACCACCTGGATATCGGGACGGTTGGCGCCGATATCGTAGCTTTGCGCCAACGCCGACCTTATCTTGCCATAGCCGCGCTCATTGTGAATCGAGGCCACCTCATAGTGCGGCTCGTCGGCACCGTCGGCCAGCACGAAGAGGCGCCATTTGCGGATCAGCCTTGGGCTCAGATACTGCCGGATGAAGGATTCGTCGCGATGGTTGGCCCAGGCGTCGAGCAAGGTGTCGCGCCAGTCGCCGCGGCCGGCGATGTCGGGAAACCAGTCGCGGTCCTCGGCGGTCGGCGCGGTCGAGATGCGCTGGATGTCCTGCATCATGTCGAGACCCAGCGCATAGGGATTGATGCCGGAAAAGCGCGGGTCGTCATAGGCCGGCTGGAAGACCACGTTCGAGTGGTTGCGCAGGATTTCGAGCATGGCGCCTTCGTTGATGCGGCCACGGTCGAACAGCATGTTCATGAGCGTGTAATGCACGAAGGTCGCGCAACCTTCGTTCATCACCTGGGTTTGCCGCTGCGGATAAAAATATTGGGCGATGACGCGCACGATCCTGACGATCTCGCGCTGCCAGGGCTCAAGGACGAGACTGTTCTTCTCGAGGAAATAGAGCAGGTTCTCCTCTGGCAGATTGAGCGATTTCTTCCGCTCGGCCGCGTCGTCGTCACCGGCTGTTTTGGTATCGTCGCTCTCTTGCGAAGGCGGTAGTGTCCGCCAGAGATCGTTGAACGAACGCTCCTCGTATTCCAGGCGCTCGCGCAGCCCTTCGCGCTGCTGCTCGGACGACAGTCTCGGCGGCCGATGATAGCGGAACACACCCTGCTCCATCAGCGCGTGGGCCGAATCCAGGATTGCCTCCACGGCTGCCAGGCCATGCCGTTCCTCGCATCGGGCTATGTAGCTCTTGGCAAAATCCAGATAGCTCAGGATGCCGCCGGCGTCCGTCCATTGCCGGAAAAGGTGATTGTTCTTGAAGAAATGGTTGTGTCCCAGCGCGGCATGCGCCGTCACCAAAGCCTGCAGGGCCATGGTGTTTTCTTCCATGAGGTAGACGATGCAGGGATTGGAGTTGATGACCAGTTCATAGGCCAGACCGCGTGCGCCCTTACGGTAGAGCAGTTCGTTATAGAGGAAGTGCTTGCCGAATGACCAATGCCGGTACATCAGCGGCATGCCCACCGACGAATAGGCGTCGAGCATCTGCTCGGAAGAGATGATCTCCATCTGCACCGGATAGATGTCGAGGCGAAGCTCTTCGAGGCCGATCGCTTCGATCTCGTCATAGACCCGGGACAGCTTGTTGAAATCCCAGTCCGACCCGGAAAACAGCAATTCGGATTTGCGCGCTTGGCTGACCATCGGCCTATGTCCCTTCGAGCCTCAGTCCTCAAGCGCTCTTGCGCAGATCAGGTTGCCTGGCGAAGAGCTCGCGGAAGACCGGGTATATGTCGGCCGGCGCGGCGATGCGCCTCATCTGGAAATTCGGCCATTTTCCGTCGACGGCGTTATAGGCGCGCCAGAGCGACGTTCCGTTCTCGGTCGAGCCGAAAATGTGGCTCTCCCGCTCGTCGATGATCTCCACATAGGCGAAATACTGGCAAAGCCGCATCAGCTTGCGGTCGAGCAGTTCTATGCAGCGCTCGGAATCGGTGGCGAAATTGTCGCCGTCGGAGGCCTGGGCGGCGTAGATGTTCCATTCGGCGACCGGGTAGCGTTCCTCGATGATGCGGTGCATTTCCTCGAGCGCGGTGGAGACGACCGTGCCGCCGCTTTCGGTGTGGTAGAAGAACGTATGCTCGTCCACCTCCTTGGCTTCGTGAGTGTGGCGGATGAAGACGACCTCGGTGCGTTCGTAGCGCCGTGTCAGAAACAGATGCAGCAGCACGAAAAAGCGTTTGGCCAGATCCTTCTCGCGCTCACCCATCGAGCCGGAGACGTCCATCAGACAGAACATCACCGCGCTGGCGTTCGGCACCGGCTGGGGATCGAAGCGATTGAACCGGATATCGACCGGATCGACATAGGCAATTCGCCTGCGCCTGCGCTCGATCCGGTCGAACTCCTCGCGCAGGGCAGCGATGCGTTCGCTCATCGCCGCGCTTGCCGGCTTCGCTTCAAGCTCGGCAATCTGCAGGGCGATTGCGTCCAACTCCGCCTGCTTGGGACGCCTGAGCGCGATGCGGCGCCCATGGCTGTTGCGCATCGTGCGTCCGACATTGATGTTGGTCGGCGCTCCGCTTGCCGTGAAGCCTGCCCGTCTCGGCTTGAAGCTCAGTATCTGCTTGAGATTGAGCTTGACCAGATCCGGCAGTTCGAGGTCCTCGAAGAAAAGGTCGAGCACTTCCTCGCGTGACAGCACAAAGCGGAAGTCGTCTTCGGATTCCGTGGTCCCTGGAGCCGATCCATAGCCTCCGCCGCCGCCCGGTTTGGAGATAAGATCGCCAGGGCTGAATGTCCTGTTGCCGGGCAGGATGTGCTGGCGCCTGCCGCTTTCCTTGTCGTCGCCGAAGGTCGGTTCGCTTGTGCCCTTGCGAGGCATCGGCACGGCATGCTCGCGGTCAATGTCGGCGATACGACCTGTCCGGACGTGGTCGCGGATGCTACGCTTGAGATCATCACGGGCGCGTCGGAGGAAGCGCTGGCGATTGCCCAGGCTCTTGTCCTTCGGGTTCAGGCGGCGGTCGATGAAGATCGGCATGGAACCGTCCCGGCTTTGCTCAACCCGCCTTGTTCACGCGCATGTACCAGTCGACCAGCCGGCGAAC
The DNA here is from genome assembly GCF_006443065.1 of Mesorhizobium sp. B1-1-5. Classification (NCBI taxonomy): domain Bacteria; kingdom Pseudomonadati; phylum Pseudomonadota; class Alphaproteobacteria; order Hyphomicrobiales; family Phyllobacteriaceae; genus Mesorhizobium; species Mesorhizobium sp. B1-1-5. Next base: position 7,127 of record NZ_VFWS01000017.1, read on the forward strand.
CTGCCGCTGGGTGTAGCCGCGTTCCACCATACGCTGCACGAATTCGTTGTGCCGCTTCTCCGTGACGCTGTCCTGCTTGGAGCCGAAGCTGATCACCGGCAGCAGGTCCTCGACCTGGCCGAACATGCGCTTCTCGATGACCTCGCGAAGCTTTTCATAGCTCGTCCAGGAGGGATTGCGGCCATGGTTGCGCGCCCGGGCACGCAAGGTGAATTTGACCACTTCGTTGCGGAAGTCCTTGGGGTTGGCGATGCCGGCCGGTTTTTCGACCTGCGACAATTCCTTGTCCAGCACCTCGCGGTTGAGGATTTGGCCGGTGTCGGGGTCCTTGTAGTCCTGATCCTCGATCCAGGCGTCGGCATAGGCGATGTAGCGGTCGAAGAGGTTCTGACCGTACTCGCTGTAGGATTCCAGATAGGCCTTCTGGATCTCATGGCCGATGAACTCGGCATAGCGCGTCGCGAGTTCCGACTTGATGAATTCGAGGAAGGCGGCCTCCGTTTCCTTCGGGAATTGCTCGCGCTTGATGGCCTCCTCGAGGATGTACATCAGGTGCACGGGATCGGCCGCCACCTCCTTGGTGTCGTAGTTGAACGTCTGCGACAGGATCTTGAAGGCAAAGCGCGTGCTGACCCCGGTCATGCCCTCGTCGACGCCGGCGGCGTCGCGATACTCCTGGACCGACTTGGCCTTGGGGTCGATCTCCTTGAGGTTCTCGCCGTCATAGGCGCGCATCTTGGTGTAGAGCGGCGAGTTCTCATGTTCGGCAAGGCGGGTCGAGACGGTGAAGCGGCTGAGAATGTCCAGCACTTCGGGCGCACAGGGGCTGTTTGCCAGCTCGCTCTCGCGCAGCAGCTTCTCGTAAATGTGCCTCTCCTCGGTAACACGAAGGCAATAGGGAACCTTGACCACGAGGATGCGGTCAAGGAAGGCTTCGTTGTTCTTGTTGTTCTTGAACTGCTGCCATTCCGATTCGTTGGAATGGGCCACGACGATGCCCTGATAGGGGAAGGCACCGAAATTCTCGGTGCCGTTGTAGCTGCCTTCCTGGGTTGCCGTCAGCAATGGGTGCAGGACCTTGATGGGCGCCTTGAACATCTCGACGAATTCGAGCAGCCCTTGCGTGGTCCGGTTGAGGCCGCCGCTGTAGGAGTAGGCGTCCGGGTCGGACTGGCTGAAGTGCTCCAACTGCCTGATGTCGACCTTGCCGACCAGGGCCGAGACATCCTGATTGTTCTCGTCGCCGGGCTCGGTCTTGGCGATGGCGATCTGGCGCAGCCGCGACGGCATCAGCTTGACCACGCTGAATTTGGAGATGTCGCCCGACAGTTCGTCGAGGCGCTTGGCCGCCCAGGGCGAAATCAGTCCGTTCAGGCGGCGGCGGGCGATGCCGTATTTGTCCTCCAGCAGATCGCCCATGCGATCGGGATGGAAAAGCCCGAGCGGCGATTCGAAGACCGGGCTGATCTTGTTGCCGACCTTGAGCGTGTAGATCGGGCGCTCCTCCATCAACTTCTTCAGCCGTTCGGCCAGTGAGGATTTGCCGCCGCCGACCGGGCCGAGGAGATAGAGGATCTGCTTGCGCTCCTCGAGGCCCTGCGAGGCATAGCGGAAATATCCGGCGATGCGCTCGATCGTATCCTCCATTCCGTAGAAATCGGAGAAGGAGGGATAGACCTTGATGGTGCGGTTGGAGAAAATGCGGCCGAGCCGCTCGTCCTTGCTGGTGTCGACCAGGTTCGGCTCACCGATCGCCTCGACCATGCGTTCGGGCGCCGACGCATACATGGACTTGTCTTCGCGGCAGGCCAGGAGATATTGCTGCAGGCTGATCTCTTCCTGAGCCGCGTTGGAATAAATCTCCGAAAACAGATCGAAGACGTCTGATTGGTTCTCGCGCATGGTGCTTTGCCTCGGAGCCGGTGGGCTGCCAATCGGCTCATCGCTGCATCAACTGCCGGAAAGCACTGTTTGTTCCCTTCACATGAAGGATAGCGCATGCAATCTGGCATTGACCCGGGGGATACCCGACGCGGCCGAAAATGCTCGCCCCAGAAATACGTGGTGATTGCCGGCGGAGCTTCAAGGTCCTGATTTGGTTTGCTACCCACAAGTTGTCATTATTGATCCAATCGAGGTGCGCGGCGCGCTTGCGCCGCAACCTGGCCGGAGATGACGATGATCGATCGACGCGGCTTCATCGCGGCATCGCTGGGGGCGCTGCTGCCGGCAGGTGCGTCAGCCGCCAGTCGTCCGGGCCGGCAGGCACCGCAAACCGTCGATTACGGTCCGGCTAAGCTCGACATCTACGCGCCGGACGACGCAAACAACTTGCCGGTGGTCTTCTTTGTCCATGGCGGCGCCTGGCGGTTCGGCAAACGCAGCCAAGTCGGCTCAAAGCCGGACTTCCTGCTCGCCAATGGATTCGTGTTCATCTCGATCGATTACCGCATGCTGCCGGAAGCCGATGTCGCCACCCAGGCCGGCGACGTCGAAAAGGCCTATGCCTATGTGCGCGCCAACATCGCCCGATACGGCGGCGATCCCAGTCGCATCGTCGGCATGGGCCATTCGGCCGGGTGCCATCTTATCGCCTTGACCGGCATGCGCGGCGGGTTGCCCGGTGTCGCCGCGCTGATCCTGGACGATACCAGGGCCTATGATCTTGTGGCGTTATCCAGGAATGGCGGCATGGTGGGCGCCTATGCGCGTGCCTTTCCCGACCCGACACAATGGGCGGCGCTATCGCCGTCGACCCATGTCGACGGCAGGAAACATCCGCCGACCTTCATCGCCTATTCGCGCGCGCCCGGGCGAGGCGAAGCGTCGAAGGCTTTCGCGGGACGCCTGCGCGCCACCGGCGCCAAGGTCACGCTGTTCGACGGCAGCGCCTATACGCATATGTCGATCAATCGCGATTTCGGCCAGGACGGCGACGCCCTGACCGCGGCTGTGTTGGCCTTCCTCAAGGCGAGCGTCGGCTGAGAGCTTACCAGCGCGTCTTCTCGCCGGGTGCCGCCGGCTCGATCGCCAGCGCATGCACGCCGGCCTTCAGTTCGTCCGCGAGCAATTCGTTGACGGCACGGTGGCGCTCGATGCGAGCCATGCCGGCAAAGCTCGGCGAAACGATGCGAACGCGGAAATGCGTCTCGCCGGCGCCGTCGAACGTCGCGTGGTGGCCGGACTCGACGTGATGATGACCGGCGTGAAGGTGGCTCTCATTGATGACGGCAAGCCGTTCGGGCGAAAATGCCGCTTTCAGCTTGTTTTCAATTGTCGACTGTATGGACATCCGGGTTTCCCTTCCCCATTTGACGGCATAGCCGCAAGTTGTTGACGGTTGGCCGCAATTTGTTGACGGCGTGGCCGCACCTTGTTGGCGAGGGCATAGCCGCATTTTGTTGACGGCGTAGCCGCAAAATCTTGAATTTCGACCGCTTTTAAGCCGCGATTCAGCGGTTAGGGCGATCATCGGCGAAATGTCAATTCTTGTTTCGCATATGCGAACAGCCCATAAATGGGTGAGATGAAAGCGTATCCCAAATATTTCGAGAAAATTCGAATTCGGCCGGAGAAGGACGCGGAGCTGAAGTCGCGCGCGCCGATCTGCCAGTGGGACGGCTGCAACGAAGCCGGCACGCATCGCGCGCCGGTCGGGCGCCTCAAGGAGGGCGAGTATTTTCGCTTCTGCTTCGACCATGTGCGCGAGTATAACAAGGGCTTCAATTACTTCTCCGGCGTATCGGACACAGAGATCGCCCGCTTCCAGAAGGAGGCGCTGACCGGCCACAGGCCGACATGGCGCATGGGCGCCAATGTCGGCGGGACACGCTCGGCGCCGGATTTCGCGCAGCAGCGTTCGGGGCGGGCCGGCTACTACAACCGCATGCGCGATCCCTTCAACCTGTTCAGCGGCGGAGCACGCGAGCCGCGCGAGCGCAAGGCAAAGCCACTTGAGGCCAAGGCGCTGGAAACGCTTGGCCTTGACACAAAGGCGACTGGTCAGGACATCAAGGCGCGCTATAAGGAACTCGTTAAGCGTCACCATCCGGATGCGAATGGCGGCGACAGAGGTTCGGAAGACCGGTTCCGCGATGTGCTGCAGGCCTATCGCGTGCTCAAGCAAGCAGGATTGTGCTGAGCGGCCCCACGGTACCAAGTCGTTTTTCCAACTTTCATATGGTTGGAAAAGGCTCTAAGACCGCCCCCGGACAAAATCGATTGCCGGCGAAACGCGGCGTTTCGCCCGTGGAGACGTTGATAGTGATGAACAAGGTCGATCGCGACATCGCCAACCTGCCCGACACGACCGTGCCGGTGAAGGAGAAATTCGGCTTCGATTCCAAGATGGTCGTTCCCGCCTATTCGGCGGCGACGGAGCATGTACCGGACATCGACCCGGATTATCTGTTCGACAAGGCGACGACACTGGCGATCCTCGCCGGCTTTGCCTACAACCGCCGCGTCATGGTGTCGGGCTATCACGGCACCGGCAAGTCGACGCATATCGAGCAGGTCGCGGCGCGGCTCAACTGGCCCTGCGTGCGCGTCAACCTCGACAGCCATGTCAGCCGCATAGACCTCGTCGGCAAGGACGCGATCGTTGTCAAGGAAGGGCTGCAGGTCACTGAATTCCGCGACGGCATCCTGCCCTGGGCCTATCAGCACAATGTGGCGCTCTGCTTCGACGAATATGATGCCGGCCGTCCGGACGTGATGTTCGTCATCCAGCGCGTGCTGGAATCGTCGGGCCGGCTGACGCTGCTCGACCAGAGCCGGGTCATCCGCCCGCACCCTGCGTTCCGGCTGTTCGCCACCGCCAACACGGTAGGCCTCGGCGACACCACGGGCCTCTATCACGGCACCCAGCAGATCAACCAGGCGCAGATGGATCGGTGGTCGATCGTCACCACGCTCAATTACCTGCCGCACGACAATGAAGTGAATATCGTCCTGGCCAAGGCCAAGCACTATCGCGACAGCAAGGGCAAGGACATCGTCAACAAGATGGTGCGCGTCGCCGACATGACGCGTTCGGCCTTCATCAACGGCGACCTGTCGACCGTGATGAGCCCGCGCACCGTCATCACCTGGGCCGAGAACGCCGAAATTTTCGGCGATATCGGCATGGCGTTCCGGCTGACCTTCCTCAACAAATGCGACGAGCTGGAGCGTTCGGTGGTGGCCGAGTTCTACCAGCGCGCCTTCGGCGAGGATCTGCCGGAGAGCGCCGCGAACGTGGTGCTGGGGTAGGCGCGCGGCTGAAAAGGCCTCCAGCCTTTCAGCATGAATCGCGCAGGGAATGATCATGGCGGGTCCAGGCGACAACACGCGCAACAAGCCGAAGAACGGGTCTGAAGCCGACAGCTTCAAGCGCGCGGTGACCGTGTGCATGCGCGCCGTCGCCGGCGACAAGGACCTCGAGGTCGGTTTTGCCAAGGACCGGCCGGCTTTGGCCGGCAACCGCGCGCGCCTGCCCGAACTGCCGAAGAAAGCGTCCCGCAACGACATTGCGATCACGCGCGGCCTGGGCGATTCCATGGCGCTGAAGCGCGCCTGTCACGATCAGCGCATCCACAACAGGCTGGCGCCGGAAGGCAAGCTGGCGCGTTCCATCTTCGACGCCGTCGAGCAGGCGCGCGTCGAGGCGATCGGCAGCCGCGCCATGCAGGGCGTGGCCGACAATATCGGCTCGATGCTTGAGGACAAATACGCCAAGGCGAACCTCGTCGACGTCAGGGACAAGGCGGACGCGCCGCTCGAGGAAGCGATTGCGCTGATGGTGCGCGAGAAGCTCACCGGACGTTCCGTGCCGAAGAGCGGCGAGCGGCTGGTCGATCTCTGGCGTCCCTGGATCGAGGAAAAGGCGAGCAGCGACCTGGACGGCCTGTCGGCCAAGCTCGAGGACCAGCAGGCCTTTGCCCGCGTCGTGCGCGACATGCTGGTTTCCATGGAGATGGCCGAGCAACTCGGCGACGACCAGGAAACCGACGACTCGGAGGAAAACGAAGAGAACGAGCAGCAGGGCGAGGAACAGAGCGAGGAAGGCGGCGAGGAGGATTCAGGCTCCGAGCAGTCGCAATCGGAAGATGCCGAAGCCTCCGCCGACGACGAAGAGTCGGCCGAGACCGAAGCGACCGACGCCACCTCCGACGACCTGTCAGATGAGGACGACGCCGACGCCGAGTCGCCGGGCGAGGCCAAGCGCAACGACAATCCGTTCCTGAACCTGCCGAAAGAGATCGATTACAAGGTCTTCACCACCGCCTTCGACGAGACGGTAGGCGCCGAGGAGCTGTGCGAGGAAGAGGAGCTCGACCGGCTGCGCGCCTTCCTCGACAAGCAGCTCGCCAACCTTTCCGGCGTCGTCGGGCGGCTCGCCAACCGGCTGCAGCGCCGGCTGATGGCGCAGCAGAACCGCTCCTGGGATTTCGACCTGGAGGAAGGCTATCTCGATCCGGCCCGCCTGGTGCGCGTCGTCATCGACCCGATGCAGCCGCTGTCCTTCAAGCAGGAGCGCGACACCAAGTTCCGCGACACGGTGGTGTCGCTGGTGCTCGACAATTCGGGCTCCATGCGCGGCCGGCCGATCACCGTCGCCGCGACCTGCGCCGACATTCTGGCGCGCACACTGGAGCGCTGCGGCGTATCGGTCGAGATACTCGGCTTCACCACGCGGGCGTGGAAAGGCGGGCAGGCGCGCGAGAAATGGCTGAAGGACGGCAAGCCGCCTAACCCCGGCCGGCTCAACGACCTGCGCCACATCATCTATAAATCAGCCGACCATCCATGGCGGCGCGCGCGCCGCAATCTCGGGCTGATGATGCGCGAGGGCCTGCTCAAGGAAAACATCGACGGCGAGGCGTTGCTATGGGCGCATAACCGCCTGATCGGCCGGCCCGAGCAGCGCAAGATCCTGATGATGATCTCGGATGGCGCGCCGGTCGACGATTCCACGCTGTCGGTCAATCCGGGCAACTATCTGGAACGGCATCTGCGGGCGGTCATCGAGCTGATCGAGACGCGCTCGCCGGTCGAGCTGCTGGCGATCGGCATCGGCCACGACGTCACGCGCTATTATCGCCGCGCCGTCACGATCGTCGATGCCGAGGAACTCGCCGGCGCCATGACCGAGCAGCTCGCCTCGCTGTTCGGCGAGGAGAGCGCGCGCGACACGCGGCGCGGCGGATTGCGACGCGCCGGATGATCCTTTCGGGGCGGTGTGCGCGGCGGACGCTTTTCGCCTGCGTGCTGGCCTGCGCATCGCCGGCAATTGCCGCTCCGGGAACTCCCGTCGAAACGGCCGAGATTTCGGCGCGGCCGATCGGGCAGTTCCATATCGGCCGCGACGAGACGCGGTTCGGGCCGCTCGAATTCGTCGGCGGACTGGAGATGACCTCGCCGGCGCGCGATTTCGGCGCGCTGTCGGCCTTTCGCTTTCTGAAGCCGGGCAGCGATTTCATCGGCGTCGCCGACACCGGCTTCTGGTTCTTCGGCACGATCACGCATGACGCCGACCGACGTCCGTCGGGCGTTTCGAACTTCCGCATGCAGCAGATGGTCGACGCTTCGGGCCGGCCGATCGACCGGAAATGGGAGGTCGACGCTGAGGGGCTCGCGGTCAGGGACGGTATCGCCACCGTCGGCTTTGAGCGCGACCAGCGCGTCGCCCAGTTCAAGATCGATCCCGACAATATGAAAGCCCCGGTCAGGCAGCTCGACTATCAGGTCCCCGCCGAGGAGCTGCGCCAGAACCGCGGTTTCGAGACCGTCACCCATGCCAACGCTTATGGGCAGCACGCGGGCGGCCTGATCGTGGTCTCGGAGAGGAGCCTCGACGAAGCTGGCAACGTCTATGCCGCCATCATCGAGGGGCCGCATAAGGGCGTCTTCACCGTCAGACGCGACGGCGATTTCGACGTAACCGACGGCGCCTTCCTGCCGGACGGCGATCTGCTGCTGCTGGAGCGCAGTTTTTCGATCGCGCGCGGGGTGAAGATGCGGCTGCGGCGCATCTATGGCGAAAGCGTCGAGAAGGGCGCGGTCGCCGACGGGCCGGTGCTGATGGAGGCCGATATGGGCTACCAGATCGACAATATGGAAGGGCTCGACGTCTGGACCCGCGACGACGGCGCGCTGATGGTGTCGCTGATATCCGACGACAACCATTCGATCCTGCAGCGCAACCTCTACCTGGAATTCATCCTGCACCAGGATTGACGACGGCTGGCCGGCATGGATTCAGCCGTGCCGACGGCGGGCGCCGAGAGATTACCGGCCGACGTGGCGGACTTCGTTCATCACGAAATTGGCCGCGCGCTTGCTCCGGTTGCGGATCTTGAGCGTCGCGGTGTTGTCCACGAAATAGGTGTGAAGGATGCTGTCGCGGGTGCGGACTTCCGGTCCGACGGTGTCGACCGCGTGCCAGGTGTCGGTGCCGACCGCAAAGGCGTAGCCGGTGTTCGGCGAAAACGACATCCGGTGCGAATTCTCGAAACGCCCGTCCGGCATGCGCTCGGCGAAGCGGGTGCCGATATGGTTGATCGAGTCGTCCTCCGGCAGGTAGAACTGGACCGTGATGCCTTTCCATTTCGTGTCGGTGTGGAAGCCGATCTTGTAGCCCGCCACGTCGCGCGTCAGCATCGGCACCGGATACATGCCGACCTTCATGAAGTCCGAGCCGAACCGGCGCTCCAAGCCCGGGGCAAGGCGGCGCATGAATGCGTCCTTCAGCTGCGGCGCATGCAATGCCTTGCCAACCAGGGACCAAATCGCCCGCTTCTCCTGCGGCAGATGGCGGATGTATTCGGGGTAGAGGTCGATCTTGATGCGCGTCGGGGTGCCGTCGGCCTTGATATTCACATTGTTGCGCCCCTTGAGCGCACGATATTCGCGCGCCTCCGGCATGGCGGCGCGCATGCGCTGATAAAGGTCCGCCGGGAAAACATCGGTCATTTCCAGATGCCAGAAAGGCTTTTCCACAAAGGCGGCGCGGTTCACGGCGTCCACCATGTGGGAGATAACATGCTGCAGCGTGGCTGATGCTGGCGCCGCCGCGCCCTCTATGGCCGACATGGATGTCTTCTCCCCAAGCTAAAACCCCGAATTCAAATTTCTTGAATACATATATCGCCGCCCGAGCGAAATGCTAACCAAAGCACAGGCTGGACTGCAACGATTCACGGACTGATTTCGATAGCGGTTTTCTAAATCACGCAGTGAAATTGCATCAGCGCAAAGCAGCTGTGTTGCGAGGGGCGCTGTCGACGATGCTGATATGGCCGCGGGCCGATATTCAACGGACCTTGTAGATCTCGATCGGCTTTCCGGCGGTAGACTGGTCCAGTTCGAGCCATTCCGGCAGGTCGCCCCGCAGCAACGCCGCGACAAAACCCTTCGGCGCGTCCAGAGCCAGCGATATCTCTTCCGTGTTGCCGCGGCAGATCGCGACTAGCCCGACATGCTCGCGTTCGATGACGGCGCGGGCGGCGTCCGGCGTCCCCATGAACGCGTCGAGCATGGCGAGATTGCCGCCGACATTGCGGTGGTAAGGGCCGGCCAGCGCCCGGTGGCCGGTGAACGTCAATATTCCTGAGCCGAGATTGGACGAGGCAAGCACCGTCGTCGCCGGCATCGCGGCAAGATCGTGGAAGTCGCCCGGCTTGCCGCAGGTCACGGCATGGTCGGGATCGGAACTAACCCGCTGCGGCGCCTGCTGGACCACGGACTGCGCCGCCACCGCGACCCCGGCCCAGGTCGCGTTGAGCGAGACCAGCCACGCCATGACGATGCCGGTGGAAAGGCGCCATGAGGGCGCGGCGTCCGCCCGCAGGCGGGTTCTCGCGATCCAGGCCGAAAGCGGCAGCACGGCGAAGGCGACGGAGAAGGTCGAGCCGCGCACCTGCCAGAGGCTGACGCCGAAGGCGACGACGAGCAGGATGGCGCCGAGCATCTCGGCGCGGCGCAGCCGGGTTCGGAGCTGAAAGCCGACCAGCAGGATCGCGATGAAGGGCGTCACATAGCGCGCCGCCATCAGCTTCGGCTGGTGGATGGCGACGCTCCAGAAGGGCTGCGCTTCGACCACGTCGGCCAGCCAATAGGTGCGGATACGTTCGTCCATGCCCGCATAGGGCGATGCCAGGCATTGCGGGAAGAACACGATCACAACGACCGCGACCACCGCCATCAGCGCCAGCATCGAAACCAGCCGCGCCCGGCGGCTGGATGCGGCAAAGGTACTGGCGATCACGAGGCCGAAGCCGGATAATGCGGCAACGGCGAACTGGAAAGAGGAGAAGGCGTCGCATTGGGCCACGCCCCAGTCGGCCGGCCGGATGGTCGCCACGAAGACCAAGGAGGCGATGCCGGCAAATCCGAGGCCGAAGCCTCGCGCCGTTACGCGCTCCTCCTCGTCGAGGATGAACAGGACCGCGGCGCAGATGCCGAGCACCGCCACATAAGGAGCGGTCTCCATGCCGATGGCGAGCGTCAGGCCGGCGCAAATGCCCGACAGAAGAGCCGCAGGGCGCCAGGAGCGAGCTTCCATCAGGAGCCAGAGGCCGGCCGCCGTCAGCAACAGCTGGACATTGTGGTGATCGATCACGCCCGGGCTGTAGATTACCAGATAGAACAGCGCCGCCGTCGACAGAATGACCGCCGGCATCGCGACATTCGCGGCGGCGAAGCGCTGCGAGGCGCGCATGAGCACGAATATGGTCAGACCGTAGAGCAAGGTCGGCCAGATGATCTGCGCGGCGCGTTCGGCGGTGGCAGGGCCGGTACCCAGCGCATCGAAGGCCATGATGATCAGCGCGAGCGGCGTATCGACAAGCCGCGACCAATGCATGACGAAGCCGCCCGAGGTTCCCATCCTGTATTGGTGGAGATCGAACCAGCTTTGGCCGCCGAGCAGGTCGCGAACCTCGACCAGCCGCAGCATGCTGTCATTGTCGGCGCCGTAGTCGCCAAGGGTCGGAAAACCGGAAACGGCGTTGATCGTCAGCACCACCAGCGTGGCGCACAGCGCAAGCAGAAGGTCGTTTTTCCAACCGGTGCCTGGCATGGTCATGCTGGTCGCGATGCCCTGGAGAATTTTCGCGATCCTGCACGATCGGGCGTAACAAAGCGTAAAGCCGCCGTAGCTGAAGGATCAGGCCTGGTTGGCTGCGATCCAGATCACAGCCCCTTGGCTGCGATCCAGATGACGTGGCGGGCGCCGCGTTTGCCGTTGGCCCGGATGTTGATCTCCTCGACCGCGAAGCCGGCCTGTTTCAGCCGCCGGGTGAAACCGCCGTCCGGTCCCTGCGACCAGACCGCCAGCACGCCGCCGGGCTTCAACGCGGCGCGCGCGGCCGCAAGGCCGGCGGCGCCATAGAGCGCATCATTGCCCTTGTGGACGATGCCTTCGGGACCATTGTCCACATCGAGCAGGATCGCGTCCCAGGCGGCTTTGTCCGCCCCTATCACCTGGCCGACATCGGCTTCGCGAATGGCGACGCGGGGATCGTCGAGGCAGCCACCGAAGATTTCCGCCATGGGGCCGCGTGCCCAGGCGACGACCGCGGGGACGAGTTCGGCAACGGTGACGGCAGCATCGCCATTGAGCGCGGCGAGGGCGGCGCGCAAGGTGAAGCCCATGCCGAGCCCGCCGATGAGGATGCTTGGCCGCTTGCGTCCGGCGATACGCTGACAGGAAAGCCTGGCCAACGCTTCCTCGGAGCCGCTGAGGCGGCTGTTCATCAGCTCGTTGGTGCCGAGCATGATCGAGAATTCAGCGCCGCGCCGCTTCAGGCGCAGCTCCTGGCCGCCATCGGGCGTGCGGGCGGAGTCAAGCTGAACCCAGGGGATCACGGCCTGATTCCGCTTGCCGGGTTCATGGCCTAGAAAGCGACTGCCGGCTGGCTCCAGCGGGCAGCGAGCAGCCGGTAGGGGATCAGCGCCACCACGGCGATGATCAGCTTCACCGAAAGGTCGCCGAGCGCCCAGGAGACCCAGCGCATCGTCTCGACCGGCAGCACGCCCACCAGCGGCGCGGTCTCCAGCGCGAAGCTGTCGTTGGGACCGGCAAAGGCGAAGGCGGCGGAGAAGGCGACGCCGAAGAAAACGACGGTGTCGAAGATGGAGCCGACCAGCGTGCCGACGATCGGCGCGCGCCACCAGCTCTGCCGGCGCAGCCGGTTAAAGACGGCAACGTCGAGCAATTGCGCGGCGAGGAAGGCAGCTCCCGAGGCGGCTGCGATGCGCACCAGCCGGTCGGCGGCGGTCTCGAACTCGATCAGCCCATGACGGAACAGGAAGGGCGGGATCAGGATCGAGCAGGTCACCGCCGTCATGAATCCGACGAACACCACCTTGCGCGCCACGGCCGGGCCATAGCGGCGATTGGCGAGGTCGGTGACCAGGAATGAGAAAGGATAGGTGAAGGCGCCCCAGGTCAGCAGGTCCGCCAGCGACAAGCCGCCGACTTGGCCCTGCATCGGGAACTGCACGAGGATGTTCGACGCCACGACGACAAACGCCATGGCGGCCACGAAGGGCAAATATCGCGTCAGGAAATACATTTTTTTATCCTGGGTAATGGAACCAGCCGAGCGTCATGCCGACGCTCGCTCCTGTTTCGAGCACCGGTCTGGCCGGGCTCGAGGCGGTCGTCCCCCGCCTGAAAGCTGCTGCTTTAAGCGGCCGACTGCTCGGCCAGCTTCTTGGCGATCTGCTTCTTGAGCAGACGGGCGCGCTGCGACAATTCCTTGACGTCGGCCTTGGCCAGGAAAGCGTCGAGGCCGCCGCGGTGCTCGACCGAACGCAGCGCGTTGGCCGAAATGCGCAGGCGAACATTCTGGTTCAGCGCTTCGGAAATCAGCGTCACATTGACCAGGTTCGGCAGGAAGCGACGCTTGGTCTTGTTGTTGGCGTGGCTCACATTATTGCCGGTCTGGACTGCCTTGGCAGTGAGTTCGCAGGTGCGGGACATCTTGTCTAACCTCAGTTCTAAGCCTGCCAAACCATTCTGCCCGCGCCGGGCGGCGCGCGGTCTCGGTCAGGCGGCCTTTGGAAAAGTTGGCGTTCCATAGTGGCATTTCACCACTGCGTCAAGCTCCGGCACGCGCCCCGTTGTCAGGCACGCTCCATATAAAGGCCGGATTTCACAGTATAAGCCCATCGCGAAGGGAAATGCCAGGCTGGAGCCTCTGCGTTCCGGCCGAACCGCCAGGGATCAGTCAGCCGCCATGCTCCGTCCTTCCCATGCATTCGCCGCCCTGCTTTCCGTTGCCGTGCCGGCACCGAGCTTCGCCGCCGCGCCTCAGTCCTTCAGGGGCGAGTATACGGTGTCCTTTCTCGGCCTTTCGATCGCCAGGGCGACTTTCTCCAGCCGATACCAAGGCGACAGCTATGCCATCGACGGCACCGTCTCGGCCGCCGGCCTCGGCAAGTTGTTCGACGACACGAAAGGCACGATTTCCTCGAAAGGCACCATTTCCGGCAAGCAGATGCAGCCGCATGCATTCCGGGCAGACTATACGTCCGGCAAGAATGCCTCGATGGTCGACATCCGCTTCAACAACGGCGCCGTCACCTCCACGCAAGTCGTTCCCGCGCCAAAGAAGCGCGATCCGAAGAGCTGGGTGCCGCTCGGCGATAGCGACCTGAAATCGGTGCTCGATCCGATGGCCGCGACCGTCATCCATGCCGACAGCCTGGACAAGGTCTGCGGACGCACGGTCAAGTTCTATGATGGCGAGATGCGCGCCGACCTGACCTTGACCTATGCCTCCAAGGGTTCGATCTCGGTGCCGGGCTACAAGGGCGACACGGTGACCTGCAAAATGGGCTTCGAGCCGGTGGCGGGCTATCGCAAGGGCCGCAAGGCTTTGAATTTCCTGAAGAACAGGAGCCGCATGCTGGTGACGTTTGCACCGCTCGGCCAATCCGGCATATATGCGCCGATCCGCGCCACGGTCGGGACCCAGATCGGTCCGCTGACCATCAGCGCGAGACGGTTCGAGGCGGTAAATTAGGACAGGCGCCACCGCGCGCCGGCGGGGGAAACATGGGGCGCGCAACACTGATCGGGTTTTCGGCGGTCGCCATGTGGGCGCTGCTGGCGCTGCTCACCAGCGCTTCCGGACAGGTGCCACCCTTCCTGTTATCGGCCATCACCTTCGCCATCGGCACCTGCGTCGGCCTTGCGGCGCGGCTGGTGATGCCGGCTCCCGACCGGAGCCGGAAGATCCCGCCGCAGGTCTGGGTGATCGGCATTGCCGGGCTGTTCGGCTATCATTTCTTCTACTTCACGGCGCTGCGCAATGCGCCGGCGGTCGAGGCGAGCCTGATCGCCTATCTGTGGCCGCTGCTGATCGTGCTCGGCTCGGCGCTGATGCCGGGTGAGCGGCTTGCCTGGAACCATGTCGTCGGCGCGCTGCTCGGCCTTGCCGGCACCTTCCTGATCGTCACCAAGGGCGGCGGGCTGACCTTCGACGCGCGCTACGCCTTCGGCTATGCTATGGCGGCCGTCTGCGCGCTGTTATGGTCGTCCTATTCGCTCTTGTCACGGCGCTTTCCGTCGGTGCCGACCTCGATCGTCACCTGGTTCTGCGCCGCGACGTCGGTGCTGTCGCTGGCCTGCCATCTGCTGCTTGAGAAGACGGTGCTGCCGGACAGCCTTGGACAATGGCTGGCCGTCATCGGGCTCGGCCTGATGCCGGTGGGCGCGGCCTTCTATGCCTGGGATATCGGCGTCAAGCGCGGCAACATCCAGGTGCTGGGCGCCGCGAGCTACGCTGCGCCGCTTCTGTCGACGCTGGTGCTGATCGCCGCTGGCGTCGCCGAGCCGTCACTGCGCATCCTCGCGGCCTGCGTGCTCATCACCGGAGGCGCCGCGCTCGCGGCGAAGTCGCTGCTGATGCGCAAGCCGGCGGCCAAGGAGGTCAACGCATGATGCCGTTTTCCGGCGGCATCGAGGCCAACGCCAACGCGACGCTTTTGTTCTCGTTCGTCGCGGCCGTGATCTACGCCTTTGCGCTCGACATGCCGCCGAAATGGACGCGCACGGCGGCAAAGACGCTTGCCGTGGCTTTGCTGGCCGTGCTTGCCGCCATGCAGGGCGGTCCGCTGCTGCTGGTCGCGGCGCTGGCACTCAGCGCCGTCGGCGACGCCTTCTTGTCGCGCGACGGCGAAAAGGCCTTTCTCGGCGGGCTGGCGAGCTTTCTCGCCGGTCATATCGCCTATGTCGCGCTGTTTTCGCAGGCAGGCGGCGGGCTCGGCCTGTTGAGGGCCGAATCCTGGCGCGGCGCGATCGCCTTGACCATGGCCGCATTCAGCATCGTCATGCTTGCCGCGCTCTGGCGCCGCGTCGGCCCCCAACTGCGCGCGCCGGTTGCCGTCTATGTCGCGGCGATCCTCGCCATGGGCATTTCGGCGCTCACCACGGACTATCCCTGGGTGATTGCCGGCGCGGTGCTGTTCATCGCCTCGGACGGGCTGCTGGCGGCCGAGCGCTTCCTGGTCGCGGCGATCTCGCCGCAGCGCCTGTGGATGCGCCACGCGGTCTGGGTGCTTTACTACGCCGCCCAACTGGCGATCACGCTGGGAATTCTACTCGCCTAGTGCGTTTCACCGTTTCACGGAAACGACGAAACGCCCTATCTCCTTGTTTTTTACGCGGAAGGAAAACCGCTCACACTTTTCCTGGAATTGCTCTAGACCGGCTGCCAGCCCGGCTCGGCCAGCTCGAAAGCGGCGAAATCGAAGCCTGGCGCCACGGTGCAGCCGACCAGCGTCCATTCGCCGAGGCTGCGCGCCGACTGCCACCAGCCGGCCGGCACGACGATCTGCGGCCGCTCGCCGGCGGCAAGGGCCGCGCCAAGCACCTGCTCGATGACGGCGCCTGCGCCTTCCTCATGCATCGACAGCGCCAGCGGCGCTCCGGCATAAAAATGCCAGACCTCGGCCGCGTCCTTCACCCGGTGCCAGGCCGAAAGCTGGCCGTGCTCGAGCAGGAAGTAGATCGCGGTCGAATGACCGCGCGGGCCGCCCGCGGCGTCGCGAAAGGTCTCGGCGTACCAGCCGCCCTCGGGATGCGGCTTGAGGCCTAGCGTTGCGATGATCTCGGCGGCGCTGGTCATTGGCGGTCTTTGCTGCGACGAACTCGAGCCTTTTGGTCGACATGCGGTGGAACTAAAAATTGTCCTTGCGCTTGCGGATCTCGGCAAACACCTCGGCGTCCGAGGCTTTCTCCATGCCGAGATGCTTGCGGATCGCCGGGTCGTGCCAGCGCAGGAGCGGGTTGGTCGACAATTCCTCGCCGATGGTCGTCGGCAATGTCGGCTTGTTGTCGGCGCGCAGCGCTTCGACCCTCGCCGCGCGCTGCTTCAGCGCCGGGTTGCTCGGGTCGACAGTCACCGCGAAACGGGCATTGGCCAAGGTGTATTCATGGCCGCAATAGATGGCGGTTTGCGCCGGCAGCGCCGCTAGCTTCTTCAGCGATTCATACATGACCGGCGGCTTGCATTCGAACAGGCGGCCGCAACCCAGCGCAAACAGCGTATCGGCGGTGAAGGCCACTTTCGAAGCCGGCAGATAGTAGGAGACGTGGCCGGCGGTATGGCCGGGCGTCTCGATGACCTCGATGCGTTCCTCGCCAAGGAGCACGACCGACCCCTGGCTGACCGTCTCGTCGATGCCGGGGATCTTCGCCTTCTCGGCTTCCGGGCCGACGATGTGCAATTTGAAGCGTTCCTTCAGCGCCAGATTGGCTTCGACATGGTCGGCATGGTGGTGCGTGGTGAGGATCAATGTCGGCGTCCACCCGGTGCGCTTGATCGCCGCCAGGATCGGCGCTTCTTCCGGAGCGTCGATGATTGCCGTCTCGCCGCTTTTCGGATCATGGATCAGCACGCCGAAATTGTCGGTGCGGCACATGAACTGCTCGATTTCGACCGGCATCGCATGTCTCCCTTTGTCGTCGCAGACATAGGGCGGCCGGCCGCCGATGTCATCCGGGTTTGTTGAACTCGGCGCCTCTGTTGAACTTTCCGCCTTTGTTGAACTTGGGCCCCTTCACAGCTACCGTCGCGCGCATGCATTCGGATATCGTCGACCTGCGTTCCTTCTATTCGACCACGCTCGGGCGCCTGGCCGAGCATTCGATCACCATGGCGCTGTCGACCGTATGGGCGACCGTTCCCAATGAGCGGCTGGTCGGCCTCGGCTATGCGCTGCCATGGCTGGAACGCTTCGGCACCGATGCCGAGCGCGTCTTCGCCTTCATGCCGGCAACGCAAGGCGCGGTGGTGTGGCCAGTGTCGGGGCCGACGGCGACGGCGCTGGTCTTCGACGAGGAGCTGCCGCTGGTCGATTCCTGCATCGACCGCGTGCTGCTGGTGCATTCGCTCGAACATGCCGAAAATCCGCGCGAGACGCTGAACGAGATCTGGCGGGTGCTGTCGCCGGCCGGGCGCGTGGTCATCGTCGTGCCCAACCGGCGCGGCGTCTGGGCGCGGTTCGAGCACACGCCCTTCGGCAATGGCCGGCCGTTCTCGCGCGGCCAGTTGACCGAGCTGCTGCGCGAGGCGAATTTCACCCCGGCGACATGGAGCGATGCGCTGTTCTTCCCGCCGTCGCCGCGGCGTTTCATGATGCGCTTCCACAATGTGCTGGAGAAGGCCGGCCGGCGGTTCTGGCCGATCTTTTCCGGCGTCATCGTCGTCGAGGCGCAGAAGCGGCTCTATCAGGGTGTGCCGGTCGCGCAGCGTGCCTCTCGCCGCGTCTTCGTGCCGGTCTTCTCGCCGCAGGGCGCAACGCGGCTTGGCCGGCGTGCGGCTGACGCCGCGCCTGGCCAAGTGACGCGTTCGTGATCGCCGCGCCTTGCATCGCGCGGCAATCGTCACCCTATCTGAGGCATGCCCGATCTAAGGCATGCTCGCTCGGCGCGGTGTTCATGACCGCAGCGGAAACCAGGAATATCCTTCATGGACGACCAGACCGATAGAAAGCCGGAGCCGCAGAAACCCGTTGTCTCGGTGGAGGCGAGCAGCCTCGCCGACCAGGTGGCGACGATCAAGCTGGGGCTGAAGTCGTCGCCGGTGCGCAGGCAACTTGCCGGGATCTCCACCGGCATCGTCGCAGTCATCGTCGCAACCTCGATCGGACAGGTCCTGCTCAATCGCTGGAACCAGCCTTTCTACGATGCGCTGGCCCGGCGCGACATGACGGGTTTCCTGCACCAGCTTCTGGTCTTTGCGATGATCGCCGGCGGGCTTCTGGTGCTCAATATCGGCCAGACCTGGCTCAACCAGATGATCCGTCTGAGGCTGCGCGAGGCGCTGACGCTCGACCTGATCGACCAATGGATGCGCCCGGCGCGGGCCTTCCGGCTGGCCAATGCCGGCGCCATCGGCGTCAATCCCGACCAGCGCATGCAGCAGGACGCCGCTCACTTGTCGGATCTGTCGACGGATCTTGGCGTCGGCCTGCTGCAGTCCTTCATCCTGCTGGTCTCCTTCATCGGCGTGCTGTGGGAGCTGTCTTCCGGCTTCATGTTCCATGTCGGCGGCTATTCGCTGGAGATACCGGGCTACATGGTCTGGGCCGCGTTCCTCTATGCCGGCATCGCGTCGTGGCTGAGCTGGCTGGTCGGGCGTCCGCTGATCGGCCTCAACAGCGAGCGCTACACCCGCGAGGCGGAGCTGCGCTCCTCCATGGTGCGGGTCAACGAGAATGTCGATGCGATCGCGCTCTATCATGGCGAGCCCGACGCCAGACGCCGGCTCGAGCTCGATCTCGGCACGGTGCTGGGCGCCATGCGGCGCATCTTCACCGCCCAGATCAACCTGTCCTGGGTGACCGACACCTATGGCTGGATAACCGTCGTGGCGCCCATCCTGGTGGCTTCGCCGGTCTATTTCTCGGGCGACATCTCATTCGGCGGGTTGATGATGGCGGTCGGCGCCTTCAACCAGGTTCATTCGTCCCTGCGCTGGTTCATCAACAACATCGGCAGCATAGCCGACTGGCGCGCGACGCTGATGCGCGTGGCCGATTTCCGCATCGCGCTCACCGAAACCGACGCGCTGCATGATACCGAAAAACACATCCAGTTCGGCGAAAACGCCAATGGCAGCCTGACCTTCGACATGCTTCAGGTGGCTTCGCCGGAAGGCTGCACCAAGCTTGCCCATACGGATGTCGAAATCCACGCCGGCGAGCGCGTCATGATCACCGGCGAGCCGGGCGCCGGCAAGACATTGTTCTTCCGCGCCATTGCCGGCCTGTGGCCATGGGGGAGCGGCCGGATCGGCCTGCCGGCCGGCGAGGCCCCCATCTTCGTGCCGCGCGTGCCCTATTTCCCGGCCGGCACGCTGCGCGAGGTGCTCGATCATCCGAACGGCAAGGCCCCGGCCAGCGATGCCGAGATCGCGGCCGTGCTTGGCGAGGTCGGCCTCGATCCACTGGCAACCACCCTTGACCGTCCCAGGCGGTGGGAACGCGAGCTCGGCGATGACGAACAACGGGCGCTGGCTTTCGCCAGGCTCGCCTTGCGCAAGCCGAAATGGGTGATCATCGACGAAGCCCTGGATGCGTTCGACGGACCGACGTTGCGGCGGGTGCTGTCCATGCTGCAGAAGCGCCTGCCCGAAACCGCGATCATCAATATCGGGCGGGGCCAGCACAACACTCAGTTCTTCCCGCGCGCGCTGAATATCGTGAAGGATACCGGCGCACCGGCTTTGAAGCCGGCCCGTGTCCGCGCCGGCGCGATCGAGCCGCCACCCATCGCTGCCCGTCACGGGAAGAAATAGCTTTATTTTCGCCGCGATCGCCGGGAAAATCCGCCGGGTCGTTCGAGGCTGCCATGCTTGCGATGCTCGGCCTGCTTGTGTGCCTTGCCTGCGCCGAGGCGGCGCCATTGCCCATGCCGGGCAAAGGCGCGCCGGTGGACGTGGAACTTGTGCTTGCCGTCGACATCTCGCAGTCGATGGACCAGCGTGAACTCGCCCTGCAGCGCGCCGGCTATGTCGACGCGCTGCGCCACCCCGACTTCATCAACGCCGTACGCTCGGGTCCACATGGCCGCATTGCGCTCGCCTATTTCGAATGGGCGGGCGTCGTGCGCGAGGACGGGGCCATCGCCTGGCAGATCATCGACGGGGAGGACAGCGCCCATGCCTTCGCCGACAAGATCGCCACGCGGCCGTTCCGCAGCTTCCGCGGCACCTCGATCTCGGGCGCCCTCGGCTTCGGCGCGGGGCTCCTGGAGAGAACCGGCTTTTCGGCGCCACGCCGCGTCATCGACATATCGGGAGACGGGCCCAACAATAGCGGGCTGCCCGTCACGGTAATCCGCGATGCCGCCGTTGCCAGCGGTATCGTCATCAACGGCCTACCCATACTGATCAGTCCGTCGCCGAGTGTCGCCCGTCTCGACCGCTACTACGCCGACTGCGTGACCGGGGGAGCCGGTTCGTTCGTGCTGCCGATCTACGCGGCGTCCGAATTCTCGACCGCCGTCCGCCGCAAGCTGGTCCAGGAAGTCAGCGGCCTGACGGACGCCAGATCCTTCCATGTCGAGGATGCGACGCCGGTCGATTGCCTGCTTGGCGAGCGCTTGCGGCAGCGGTTTTCCGATCCTTATTTTCCGGAACTCGACAGATAGCCGTCTTGCGGTTTTCTCAGACCGCCCGGGCGCCGTATTTGGCACGGAACTCGTCGTAGCAGTCGCGCCGCCAGCGGCGGCCGACGACATAGCCGCGCAAGAGTTCGGCGGGCGAGTAGCCGAGCGACTTGGACGACCGGTTGGCATGATAGCCCGAAAACGCCTGCGGCAACCTGCCCTTGAGGATATCGGCGATGATCTGGCGCGCTATCATGTAAGGCGGAACGTCGGGATAGCGGTCGGCGATATAAGGATGCTTGTCGATCAGACTGGCATAGGCCTCGACATAGCCATCGCGGCGACCGGAGATCGAATTCTCCGAATTGTACTTCTTCCAGTCGATGTCCTCGGACAGCAAGGCGCCGCCGCGTTGGGCAAAGCGCAGCAGCAATTCGCGATCCTGCATGCGCGTGATGTCGCTGTCATAGCCGCCGATCGCGAGCAGCGACTCGTGTCTTGCGGTGATCGCCGAGCCGGCAATGAAGATGGTCTGCGAGACCAGGGCGCGCTGCAGCGTGCTTTTGTCGAGGAAGGCGTCGCGATTGATGCATTTGGTGCTGCGGCCGCCCTTCAGCGATACGAACGAGCTGATGAGGACTTCGAGCGAGGGGTTCCCGTCGAAGCGCGCCAGTGTTCGTTCCAGCCGGTCGGGCAGATAGACGTCGTCCGAATCGAGGAACGTCACGACCGGCGCCCGCGCGCGCTCGATGCCCGCATTGCGCGCGGCATTGGCGCCGCGCCATTTGGCGCCGACATAAATCAGCCTCGGGTCGCGGATTTCGGCGAGCGCGGCGGCCGTCCCGTCGGTCGAACCGTCGTCTACCACAATGTGCTCGAAGCGGGTAAGTGTCTGCGCCAGAACGCTTTCCACCGCGCGCACGACCTGGCTGCGGCGGTTGTGGGTCGGCGTGATCACTGAGATCAGCGGAACCTCTTGGTTCGGCATCGAGCTGCCACCACCGGTCGGATCTGGCGTTTGTCGGATAGGTCTGACGGCTATCTTCGTGTCCACCTCTGATTTGCGGCCGACGCTACAGAAAAGCCACCTTTGTGTCACGCCAGGCCGGCCCAGAAATGCCGAAATTGGCGGTTTTTCCGCAACATTGCGGTCTGATGGCAACACAACTGGCCTTCCTGTTAGTTCGGCGGCCCGCCAACACGAACCAACGGGCGGCTTTGTCCCGATGACGTCTGAGGTAATCGACCGAATTACCTGGTTCCCGCATGGTGATCTCCAAGAAGCCGAGCGATCGGCTTTGTTTCATCAAGGAGCAGGATCACGACCGCTTACGCCGTTGCCCATATGCGCCAAGTCACCCCGGGGCCCTGGATAGTCGAATATCTCGAGACGATAGACGCCACCCTGGCGCCGTTCGGCGGGCGGTTCGTCGTCCATGGCGGCGACGTCGAGGTCGTCGAGAACAGCTGGCCCGGGCACCTGATCGTCATCGAATTCCC
This sequence comes from Mesorhizobium sp. B1-1-5, assembly GCF_006443065.1. Classification (NCBI taxonomy): domain Bacteria; kingdom Pseudomonadati; phylum Pseudomonadota; class Alphaproteobacteria; order Hyphomicrobiales; family Phyllobacteriaceae; genus Mesorhizobium; species Mesorhizobium sp. B1-1-5. Next base: position 29,235 of record NZ_VFWS01000017.1, read on the forward strand.
CGGCAGGCAGCATGTGCGGGACTGGTACAATTCACCGGCCTATCAGGCGATCCTTTCGCTGCGCACCGAGAACTCGCAGTCCGACGTGATCTTCGTCGACGGCGTCGAGCATCCGCACAATGCTACGGATGTGCTTGGCCAGCGGGAAAAGATTGACGTTAGCTGTGCCCGATATGGTCCGGCACCATTTCGACCTCGTCGCGAACAAGGCCGGCCGCCAGGCTGAAATGGCCGAAAAACGCCAGCGTATAGAACGCCAGTCCGACAATGACAGCAAACGGGATTTGCCAGAACGGCATGCCGGTCTGCCGCGCATGGCCTGTCACTCGCCGGATCGTGCGCCAAGACATAGTCCCCCAGCGCGTGAAGGATTTGACGATACGCTGAGCTCTGCCAGGTGCATGAAGCTCGACGAATTTTCGATCGGCGTCCCTGCCGGTTACCAGCGCGCGCCAAAAGAAGAACCCCCAGCCCCGCGGCGAGTAGTGGTGAACGCGTGCGTCCACGTTGACTATCTTGTGGCCTTCGCTCCAAAGCTGGTGCATCAGCAACGTGCACGAGACCTTAAAGCCGTTGTGGGCTGGAAATGGGTGACTGGATATCCAGTCGTGCCGGAAGGCGATGTTGTTGGCGTTGAGAGCACGCTTCGAGGCGAATCTCTCGTCTCCCTCAGCCATCGGGAAAAACCAGATCAACGCGAAAGTTCGCGAGAAGAAGTCGTCGTATGAAAGATAGGTGTGTCCATTCACACAGATGGTTTCAGGCTGGTCGACGAAGGGTTTCAGTAGAGTTGAGAGCCAGTTCCTTTCCGGAACTGTATCGGAATCGAGAAAAACAAGGACGCTCCCTTCGCACGAGGGAATGCCGTTGTTCTTGAGGTCGTAATATCTGCCGCCAGGGCACGACGCGAAGGCCAGATCGGCAACCTGCTCCAGTTGTGGCGCTTCAGCTCCAATGCTGCTTCGCAGTGAGACTGCGTCAGTTTCGACGCCGCCATGCGAGATTATGACCTTCGGCTTCGAAAATCCGGTAGCGGAAGCCTGGGCGATCTCGCGCGCCAAGGCCTTCAGGCCAAGGCCAATCTCGTCCCAGTCGATGGATTTGGCATTCTCCATCTCCAAGACGATAGAATAGGTGGGATGTCCAGCCATCGCGGCACACCGGTTAATCAAACCAGTGGCTATAGCCGTGACGGCATGCTGTCAAACGATCGGGATGCAATTATGCGCTGCGAATTTGTCAGTTAAGCTATCTTATCATTCGGTATCGGAAGCTGGACGGGTCGGCATATTCGGACAGGAAACGCTTTCGCCATTCTTTATTGATTGCATCGCGCTGGATTTCGAGACCCGATCGCAGGTCGGTTTCCCAGTTGGGTTCCACATCCACCAGCTGCGCGAGTTTCGTCAGGCTGTCTGCCGGATCGCGCTGAATCTGCTCGTAGGTCAGGGAAAGGCAGAGCAGGCCGTTCTTCGCGAACCAAGCATCCCATGCGAGGTTCTCCATCAGAATTTTATCCAGAGACTCCACGATTGCCCGGCCGTTATAGCGTGGCGGCAGATGACTGATCTCGGTGGATCGGAATTCGCGGGTTTGACGCGCACGTGCCCATGAGATCGCCTGGCCGAGCAGATCGTCACGTGTTAACCGCACATAACTCAAATTCGGAAGGCTGGCTGGCAGCTTCACCTTCTTGGCAAGTTGTGCGAACTGGCTCGCAAAGAGCTTGATTGCGTAGACGCCGGTAGAGGACCGCCCCTGTGTCAGCGCACGCAGAAGCTGGGCGCGGGGATCTCGCGGATAATCCGGCAGCTCTAGCAGACGTCGCCCGCCGAACCATTCCAGCGGATGGCCCAGCCCGGCGGAAGCCATCAAACCTGCAAGATGATTGCTACCGCTGCGCGGCGATGTGCAAACGAGAATTCCCGCCCGTATTTCAGAACGAATGTTCGGAGGGATTTCCACCACTGCCGGCGACCGACGAAAGAAACGCATTTCCGTCATCGCCTCAACAAAAACACCGCCTGCTGACCAAAAAAATTCCAGAACCACCAGGGCATCGACAGGCCGATCTTCTGGCCGTTGGCGTCGAGTGCGGTCGCCTTCTCGACGGTCGCGCCAAGCTCCTCGCACAGGTTGACGAAATCGCGGATGGTGCAGAAATGGATGTTGGGCGTGTCATACCAGGAGTAGGGCAGGTCCTTGGTGACCGGCATCCTGCCCTTGACCAGCAGCGAGAAGCGCACGCGCCAGTGGCCGAAATTGGGGAAGGAGACAATGGCGCGGTTGCCGATCCGAAGCAACTCGTCGAGCACCAGCTTCGGGTTGCGGGTCGCCTGGAGGGTCTGTGAGAGCACGACGAAGTCGAAGCCCTTGTCGGGATAGAATTCGAGGTCCTTGTCGGCATCGCCCTGGACGACGGAAAGGCCGCGCGCCACGCATTCGTTGACGCCGCGCTGCGACAGTTCCAGCCCGCGGCCGTCGACCTGCTTGGTCTCCTGCAGGAGTTCCAGAAGCAGTCCGTCGCCCGAGCCGACATCGAGCACGCGCGAATTGGCCGGGATGAGATCGGTGACGACCTCGAGGTCGACACGCTGGGCGCGATTGACGCTCATGGCTTCGCCTCCTGCATGGCGCATGATCCCGGTCCGAAAGGTCCGCGACTTGTCGGGGTCATAGGCTGAGCCCCCTGGCGCGGGCGGCGGAGGCGATGAAGCCGTTGATGGCCGCGAACAGTTCCGGCTCGTCGAGCAGGAAGGCATCGTGGCCGCGATCGGTCTCGATCTCGACGAAGGAGACGGAAGCGCCCGCCGCGTTCAAGGCATGCACGATCGATCGGCTCTCCTCGGTCGGGAACAGCCAGTCGCTGGTGAAGGAGACCAGGCAAAAACGCGTCTTGGTGCCGGCGAAGGCGTCGGCGAGGCGCCCACCGTGATCGGCGGCAAGGTCGAAATAGTCCATCGCGCGGGTCAGATAGAGGTAGGAATTGGCGTCGAAGCGGTCGACGAAAGTCATGCCTTGATGGCGCAGATAGCTTTCAATTTGAAAATCGGCGTCGAAGCCGAAGGTCAGTGCCTCGCGGTCTTGCAAATTGCGGCCGAACTTGCGGTGGAGCGCGGCTTCCGAAAGGTAGGTGATGTGAGCGGCCATGCGCGCGACGGCGAGCCCTTTTTCCGGCCGCTTGCCGAAATCGAGATATTTGCCGCCATGCCACTCCGGATCGGCCATGACGGCCTGTCGACCGACTTCATGAAAGGCGATGTTCTGTGAGGAATGGCGAGCGCCGGTGGCGATGGGCAGGACGCAGAACACGCGCTCCGAATGGCTCGCCGCCCATTCAAGAACCTGCATGCCGCCCATCGAGCCGCCAAGCACGCAAAACAGCTTCTCGATGCCGAAATGATCGACCAGCATCGTCTGCGCGCGCACCATGTCGCGGATGGTGATGATCGGCAGGTCGAGCCCGTAGGGCTTGCCGGTCGTCGGATTGGTGGAGGCCGGACCAGTCGAGCCGAGGCAGCCGCCGACGACGTTGGAGCAGATGACGAAGAAACGGTTGGTGTCGATGATCTTGCCGGGACCGATCAGCACCTCCCACCAGCCCGGCTTGCCGGTCACCGGATTGGTGTTGGCGACATGCTGGTCGCCGGTCAGCGCGTGGCAGACGAGGATGGCGTTTGAACGCGCGTCGTTGAGCGTGCCGTAGGTCTGGTAGGCGATCCGGAAAGGCGCAAGAAAGGTGCCGGCGTCGAGCTTCAGCGGCTTGTCGGGGCCGAACTGCAGCACCGGGCTCGATGGATGGTCGGCCTCGTCGTTGGTTCTTGCAGCGCGCTGAGCGGCCATGTCCGTCCTCATCCTGTCCCGCATCGGTCTCGTCCCGACGCGGTGTCCGGCCGGCAGCGGACAACAAAAAACCGGCATTGCCGTCGCAAAGCCGGTTACAGGTTGCAAACGGCCCTTTAGCGAGTTGTTTAACGTGGCTGCAAGCCGACCGGCCAAATCACCACGGGAGTCTGGCAATCCTTCTAGGACCAGCGCCGCGCTTCGTCAACGGGTGGCCCCCTCGCGACCGGATGCGGGTGCCAGGCGCCGCCACTCGACATTCCAGCCCGTGGCCTGTATTTCCGCTGCGGCCTTGAAGGCCTTCTCGACGGATTTGTGACATGAAGCAGGATCAGCCCCGTCCGACGCCCCGCGCGGGCATCATGGACATCGAGGCCTATGTGCCGGGAAAAAGCACCGCGCCGGCCGGCGTGACGAAAGTCTACAAGCTGTCGGCGAACGAAAACCCCCTCGGGCCCTCGCCGAAGGCGATCGAGGCGGCGCGCGAGGTGGCGGCGAAGCTCGATGTCTATCCGGACGGCTCTGCCCGCCGGCTGCGCGAGGCGATCGCCGAGGTGCACGGGCTGAACCCGGCCAACATCATCTGCTCCAACGGCTCCGACGAGATCCTGGGGCTGCTGGCGCAGAGCTATCTCGCGCCAGGCGACGAGGCCGTGTTCACCGAGCACGCCTTCATGGTCTACAAAATCTATATCCAGGCGGCTGGCGCCAAGCCGGTAGCGGTGAAGGAAACCGAGGAGCGCGCCGACATCGACGCGATTTTGGCCGCGGTAACGCCGGCGACGCGGATCGTTTTCCTCGCCAACCCTAACAATCCGACCGGCACCTATGTGCCGTTCCAGGAAGTGCGCCGGCTGCACACGGCCTTGCCGAAGAACGTGCTCCTGGTGCTCGACGCGGCCTATGCCGAATATGTGCGGCGCAACGACTACGAGGCCGGCATCGAGCTGGCAGGCAGTTCCGAAAACGTGGTGATGACCCGCACCTTCTCCAAGCTCGGGCTTGGCGGCGCGCGTATCGGCTGGATGTATGGGCCGGCGCATATCGTCAATGCGATCAACCGCATTCGCGGCCCCTTCAACGTCAACGCCACAGCGATCGAGGCCGGTATCGCCGCTATCCGCGACCGCGCCCATATCGAGCGCAGCGTGGCGCATAACGAGAAATGGCTGGCCTGGCTCAGCGCCGAGCTGACCGGGCTCGGCCTGCGCGTCACGCCCAGCGTCGGCAATTTCGTGCTGATCCATTTTCCCGACGACAAGAAGCATTCGGCAGCGGCCGCGGACGAATATCTGAGCGCGCGCGGCTATATCCTGCGCAGCGTCACCGGCTATGGCTTCCCCAACGCGCTGCGCATGAGCGTCGGCACCGAGGAAGCCAATCGCGGCGTCATCGATGCGCTCAAGACCTTCCTGAAAAGCTAGAACGCCATGGCATCACCGATGTTCGAGAAAATAGCTCTGGTCGGCATCGGCCTTATCGGGTCGTCGCTCGCCCGCGTCATCCGCCGCGAAGGGCTGGCCCGCCATATCGCCATCGCGACGCGCAGCGCATCGACGCTGAGGCGCGCCGAGGAGCTTGGCCTTGGCGATTCCTACAGCACCGACGCCAGCCAAGCGGTGCTTGACGCCGATCTCGTCATCGTCTCGGTTCCGGTCGGCTCGTCCGGCGAGGTCGCGGCCGAGATCGCGCCGGCGCTGAAAAAGGGCGCCATCCTCACCGATGTCGGCTCGACCAAAGCCTCCGTCATCGCGCAAATGCAGCCGCATGTGCCGGAAGGCGTGCATTTCATCCCCGGACATCCGCTGGCCGGCACGGAAAAGTCCGGACCCGATGCCGGCTTTGCCGATCTCTTCGAGAATCGCTGGTGCATCTTCACGCCGCTGCCGGGCACCGATCCCGCCGCGCTCGATACGCTTTCGGAATTCTGGCGGCGCTGCGGCTCCAACATCGACACGATGGACCCGCAGCACCACGACATGACGCTCGCGATCGTGTCGCATCTGCCGCATATCATCGCCTACAACATCGTCGGCACGGCGGACGATCTGGAAGCGGTGACCAAGAGCGAAGTCATCAAATATTCCGCTTCCGGTTTCCGCGACTTCACCCGTCTTGCCGCCTCCGACCCGACCATGTGGCGCGACGTGTGCCTGCACAACAAGGATGCGATCCTGGAGATGCTGGCGCGGTTCTCGGAGGATCTGGCCTCGCTGCAGCGGGCGATCCGCTGGGGCGACGGCGAGAAGCTGTTCGACCTCTTCACCCGCACCCGCGCCATCCGCCGCTCGATCATCGAGGCCGGCCAGGATATTGATGTGCCGGATTTTGGTCGCCAGGCGGTCGAGCACCCGGCCAAGCCCTAGGCTTTTCCCTGGTTGGCCGGCGTGGATTTGACCTGCCGCTCGGCCAGCCTTGACAGGTGCATGCGTTGAAGATTGGCCGAAACACCCGTCGCGATCGTCATCCACAGGCGGAGCAAGGAGCGAAGCGACGCGCGCAGACCCGAGGATCCATTCCGTGACTTCCGAGCGCTGCTGCGGTGCAGAATTCTGCTCCGTTGCATCCACGGCTCAGGTCGCGGAATGGATTCCAGGGTCTCCGCGACGCCGCTTCGCGGCTGCTCCGCCCTGGAATGACGAGGTTGAGGGGCTTTAGCCAATCCCCGGCGTTTGTGCCGATTTCGCGGAAATGGCCGAGATAATCTTGCGTTCTAGCCCTGGGCTGGCGGCCAGTGCGCCGCCATCATCGCCAGCGTCTCGGCCCGATCCGGCGCGCCGAGGCGGCCGCCGAAGCGCAGGCATTTGAGCGCCGCGGCGGCGCTGGCAAAGCGCAGGGCCTCTTCCACGGGCATCGCCTCGGCGAGGCCGACGGCGAAGGCGCCGTGGAAGACGTCGCCGGCGGCGAGCGTATCAATCGCCTTGACCTTCGGCGTCTCGACATGGCGCATGCGCCCGGTCGCCCGATCATGCCACCAGGTTCCGGCGGCGCCGCCGGTCACCGCGACAAAGGCGTCGGTGCGCGAGGCGAGGTCGGCGCAGGCGCTTTCGGGGTCGAGCGCGTGGCCGCAGACGATGCGCGCAGCCGGTTCGGAAGCGACGATGTGCGAGGCCAAGGGCAAGAGCCGCTCCAGCACCTCGACGGGCGCAGTGTCGGCGTCGAGGATCGCCGGGCGGCCGGTCGATCTGGCCGCGCCCAAAGCCAGCGCCGCGGCGCCCGGCCAGCGGACATCCACCAGCACGGCGTCAAAGCCGGAGAGGTCGGCAAGCGGCAGGGCCTCGGGATCGGCTTGCGCCTTTTTATCGTAGAAGGGGACGATGACGCGCTCGCCATGCGCGTCCACCAGGATCGCGGCCAGCGCCGATCGCGCGCCGGCGACGCGACGGATGAGGCTGCAGTCGATACCTTCGGCCTGAATGTCGGCGATAAGCTGGTCGCCGACCGGATCGTCGCCCGCGCTCGCCCATAGCGAGACTTCCGCGCCGAGACGCCGAGCGGCGCAGGCGGCGCTTGTCGCCATGCCGGAAGCGATCTGGACGCCGTCGCTGGCGATGAACTTGCCTTGATGCGCGGGCAGCGTTTCGACGCGAAGGATCGTGTCGAGGGTGAAGGCGCCGACGCTGAGCACTCTGACCGGCTGCGGCATCGTTGCGTTACTCTTCTCAGTCGGCATGGTCTCACCCGAAAACCGGTTCCCACTTTTTGCTACGCTGACCTTCGGTTCGGGACCATGCTCTATTCAAGCGGCTTGATCTTGCCGAGCGGGATGAAGCCCAGCGAGGCCTTGCCCTTGACGATCTTGAGCGGCAAGGAGGGTTCCTTGCCAAGCATGGCAATGGCAGAAAAACCCTGCTCGATTTCGCTTTTATGCTCGGGAATCGCGCCGGCAAGGATAGATGCCACCGCTTTCGGGTCCTTGAGCTTGATCGTCAGGTCGCCGTCGACCAGCCCTTCCGCGTCGACGGAGACCGGTCCGGACACGGTGATGCGCGCCGTACCCGACGACAGGTCGAGCTTAGCGATCTCGATCGACTGGCCGCGCAGGCTCTTCGGGGGCGCTGCGATCAGCGCCACGCCGTTCTTCAGCGTCACGTCGCCACTGCCGTCAAGCGCCGGCAGCACGCGTCCGTCGATGGCATCCGCGTTGATCTCCAGGTCGCCGAAGCCGCCGACATAGTTGATGTCCTGGCCGGCCGGCTGCAATTGGCCGGCCGCCTTGCCGGCGCTGAACAATTGCATCGGATCCGTGTCGTCCTGCGGATCGGTCTGACCGTTCAGGCCTTCAGCCTGCAGGGAAACGCTCCTTGGCAACGGCCACCACACTTTGACATTGGCCTGCAACCGGTCCCAGTCGATCCAGAGCGGCGGCATGCCGGGCGCCATCGTTCTCAGCGGCCCGCGCAGGTCGGCGACCGGCGACAAGGGTCCGGCGATCCCGGCGACGGCGTTGAAGCTTCCGGTGGAGGCGGCGACCTTCCGGGCGTCGTCTTCATAGGCGATGTTGTCGCAGGAGACCGTGAAGCTCATTGGGTAGCCACTGACGGCGAGGTTGGCGCAGCCGGCTGCGATCCCTTTGCTGCCCAGTCTCGCCACCGCCTGATCGGCCTCGGTCTTGAGCCTGTCGGCGAGATAGAACCAGCCGCCGCTGTAAATGGCGAACAGCACGAGGATGAACGCCGCAAGCCAGAACAGCCGGCGGCGAAGTTTGGGCGATCGCTCGTCACTTGACGTCATGCTGCGGCTCTCGTTAACCCGGCGAGCGGGCATTTACCAATACGCAAACAGCGGGGGCCAGAAGAAGCACCTTGGCGGTGCGGTGTCGTTCACTCGAATGCGATCAGGCTTGGCGATATGGGCGATTTTTGGGTTTTTGGCTATGGGTCGCTGATCTGGCGGCCCGGATTTGCCCATGTCGAGACGCGCCGCGCCCGGCTTTACGGCTATCGCCGCTCGCTTTGCGTCTATTCCTTCGTGCATCGCGGCACGCGCGGACGGCCGGGCCTGGTGCTCGGCCTCGACCGGGGAGGCTCCTGCGTCGGCCTCGCTTACCGTGTTCCCGGCAATCTGCGCGACGAGGTGCTTTCCTATCTGCGCGAGCGCGAGCTGGTCACCAGCGTCTATCTCGAACGCATTCTCGATGTCCGGCTGGATGGCGGCGGCTCGGTCGAGGCGGTCGCCTACATCGTCGACCGCCGGCACGAGCAATATGCCGGCGCGCTCGATGCCGATCATGCGGCGAGGATCGTTCGCGGCGCCGTCGGCCAATCCGGGCGGAACGAGGACTATGTCTTGAGCACGCTCGATCACCTCGAGGCGCTCGGCATCCGCGATCACTGGCTGGAGGAGGTGGGCCGTCGGGTCGCGTCTTCGTGAAGCGCATTTTCGGCGAAATAATTTCGCCTCCAATGCTCTATCTCTTTGTTTTTACGCAATTCCGGACGCAAAACCGCGGCGCACTTTTGCTGGAATTGCTCTGGTCCGATCAAAAAACAAAACCATGCCTTTGACCTCGCCCGGGCACGACCTAGCTTAGCGGCATCGCATCCTTGGGCGTCAGGCCCGTTCCAGCATCACGGAGATCAGTCTTGCAGAAACGTCGTCTCGGTCGTACCGACCTTTCCATCGCGCCGCTGGTCCTGGGCGGCAACGTCTTCGGCTGGACCGCCGACGAGAAGACCTCCTTCGACCTGCTCGACCGGTTCGTCGCTGCCGGCTTCAACGCCGTCGATACGGCCGATGCCTATTCGCGCTGGGTTCCCGGCAACAAGGGCGGCGAATCGGAAACCATCATCGGCAATTGGATGAAGAGCCGCGGCAACCGCGATAAGGTCGTGGTCATCACCAAGGTCGGCTCCGACATGGGCCAGGGCAAGCGCGACCTCTCCGCTGCCTATATCGAAAAGGCGGTCGACGCTTCACTGAAGCGGCTGCAAACCGATGTAATCGACCTCTATCTGTCGCACTGGCCGGATCCGGCCACGCCTTACGAGGAAACGCTCGGCGCCTATCAGCGCCTGCTCGAAAAGGGCAAGATCCGCTATCCCGGCTGCTCCAATCTCGATGCCGGCCAGCTGCGCGCCGCGCTCGACGTCGCCAGCTTGCGCAGCCTGCCACGCTACGAGGTGCTGCAGCCCGAATACAATTTGTACGACCGCTCGTCGCTCGACGGACCGCTGCTCGACCTCTGCAAGGCAGAGGATATCGGCGTCATCACCTATTTCAGCCTCGCCAAGGGATTTTTGAGCGGCAAGTACCGCGGCAAGGCCGATCTTGGCCAGAGCGCGCGCGGCGAAGACGTCGCCGAATATCTCAACGAGCGTGGCATGCGCATCCTTTCCGCGCTGGATGCCGTGGCCGAGCGCCATTCGGCCAAGCAAGCCGAAGTGGCGCTGGCCTGGATCATCGCGCGGCCGGGCGTCACCGCGCCGATCGCCAGCGCCACCACGCCGGCCCAGATGGACAGCCTGATCCGGGCCGCGTCGCTCAAGCTTTCGGCCGACGACATCGCGGCATTGGACCGGGCCAGCGCCTGAGACGGGCGCTGCGCACGAACGTCCAAGACGGCCATGACGATCTCTCCTAAGTCCTGCCACATCGCGGCAGGAGGAGGTTCGGCATGGCTGGTGGTGTTCTGGGCGCGGCACAGCCTTGGCAGCAAGTGCTGGCGCTTATCGTGGCCGCGACTGTCGTCATGGGCAGTCCGGGACCGGCGACCATCAGCGTGACCGCCGTCGGCGCGGCTTTCGGTCTGCGTCCTTCCCTGGGTTACATGTCTGGCGTGGCGCTCGGCACGATCGCCGTGCTTCTGGCGGTGGCGGGCGGGATTTTCGGCATGCTGACCTCGGTGCCGGGAGTGGCGCCGGTGCTGGCGATCCTTTCGGCCGCCTACATCCTTTATCTCGCTTTCAGAATAGCGACAGCACCGCCACTGGCGGAGCGCGGGAGCACCGGGACGAAGCCCGATTTTCTCGGCGGCTTCATGCTCGCCGTCGCCAACCCGAAAGCCTATGTGGCGATCGCCGCCGTTTTCGCCGGCGCCGCGTCGCAGGCCGATGCGCTCGGCGTCTCCACCAGGCTGCTGGTGCTTGCCGCGATGATCGTCGCCATCCACGTGGTGTGGCTGCTCGCCGGAACGGCGTTCGCGCGCGTCCTGCGCGATCCGCTGGTCTCGCGGATCATCAATCTGGTGTTTGCCGGCACGCTGGTGCTGACCACTGCGCTGGCGGTGTTGCGATAGCGGATCAGGTCTTTACGGTCACGCCGAGCTCCGCCAGCCGCTTCACCGCCGTAGGCGGCATCGGCGGCGGGTTCGGCGCCTGCGCCGCCTCGATAAGCATCTGGTCGCAGGCCGCTTCGGTCTCGCCGATCAGCCGCTGCATGAATTCCTCCTTCTCGAGGTCTGGCGGGATCGGCGGCAGGAAGCGGGCCTTGATGGTGCCCGGATAGCGCAGGAACTTGCGGCGCGGCCAGTAGAGACCGGCAACATGAGCCACCGGCACCACGGGAACGCCGAGCTGCGTATAGAGCTCGACGATGCCGTATTTGTAGGACGGCTCGGCGCCCGGCGGGCGGCGGGTGCCTTCGGGATAGATGATGAGCTGGCGCGGATTGCGGTCCATCTCCTGCCTGGTCGCGGTAACGACCGCTTTCAGCGCTTTCGAGCGGCTGCCGCGATCGACCGGGATCATGCGCATCTTCAAGATGTACCAGCCGAAAAAGGGGATCCAGGTCAGCTCGCGCTTCAGGATGTAGAGCGCATCGTCGAGATAGGGGAAGAAGGCGATCGCATCCCAGAAGGACTGATGCTTCGGCGCCAGGATGAAGGAGCCTTCGGGCAGGTTCTCGACACCCGTGATCTCGCTCTTCGTCGCGGCGATCTTGTCATAGAGCCACATCGAGGTGCGCGACCAGAATTTCGGCACGAACCAGGCGCGGTGGCGCGGCGACAGGAAATAGAAAGGCGTCCAGAAGATCATCTGGACGATCAGGCTGAGATAGAAGACGAAGTTGAACGCCAGCGAGCGGATGATGAGCATGCAAATGGCCCGTGAGGAAGTGTGCGTTGGTTACACCAAGCGGCGGCAAAAAGGAAACGCCGCCATTGTCGAATGGTGCCGCTAGAGTGACCTGGTCAGCCGTTCCTTGAGACGCGGCGCGGCGAAATCGAGGAAGGCGCGCAGCTTGACCGGCAGCCGGCCCTGGCCGGCATGAACAAGGCTTACCGGCCAGGGCGGCGGTTCGAACGGCTCCAGCACCAGCCGCAGCGCGCCGGCGCACACGGCGGCATCGGCCTGATAGGAGAGCACTTTCGTCAGGCCGAGCCCGGCAATCGCGGCATCGATGGCCGCTTCGGCGGTGTTGATCTGCAGGCGCGAGCGAACAGGGATTGTCGTTTCCGTCTTGCCGGTTCCGAAGCTCCATGCCGCGGGAGCGGCGAGACCTTCGAAGGTGACACAGTCGTGGCCGGCAAGGTCTTGCGGGGTCGTCGGCGTGCCACGCAAGGCGAGATAGGCGGGGCTTGCGCAGACGATACGGCGGATCGAGCCGACGCGGATTGCAACCATGGCGGAATCCGGCAGCTCGCCGATGCGCAGGGCGAGATCGATATGCTCCTCGACCAGTTGGGTGATCCGGTCCGACAGGGTCAGGCGGACATCCACTTGCGGGTAGACGGCGAGAAAGCCGGTGATCACCGGCAGCACATGCAGGCGGCCGAACACGACCGGCGCCGTGATGACCAGCTCGCCGGTCGGGCTCGAATATTCGCCGGCAGCATCGCGCTCGGCCTCGCTCACCTCGTCGAGGATGCGACGGCAGGCGGCAAGATAGGACTGGCCGGCATCGGTCAGCGTCAGCCGCCGCGTCGAGCGGTTGAGCAGGCGCGTCTTCAAGTGCTTCTCCAGTTCGGAGAGCTTGCGGCTCACCGTCGGCAGCGGCACGCCGGCGCGCTTGGCTGCAGCGGAAAGGCTGCCGGCCTCCACTGTGGCGACGAACAGGGACATAGCGTCGAGGCGGTCCATTATTCTTCCGAAATATGGAAAGATAGATTGCAAACATGCTCTCTACATCCGGTTTTCGGAAGAGCCTAATTGATGTGCGATCCTGTCCGCGGAGCGCCAGCATGAATGAATTCACCAGCGACGTCGCCTTCACGCCGACCGTCAAGGCCATCCAGTCCCGCAAGGGGTCGCGCGATTCCTATGCGCGCGTCGAGCATCGCGGCGGCTGGCGGGCAACCATCACACCGGATCTAGCCGCCTTCATCGAAGCGCAAACCAGCGTGTTCCTGGCGACGGCCAACGCCGAAGGCCAGCCCTACATCCAGCATCGCGGTGGGCCGGCCGGTTTCCTCAAGGTGCTGGACGAGCACATGATCGGCTTTGCGGATTTTTCCGGCAATCGGCAGTTCATCACCCAGGGCAATCTCGAGGACAATGACCAGGCCTTCCTGTTTCTGATCGATTACATGCTTAGGCAGCGCATCAAGATCTGGGGCAGGGCGCGTGTCGTCGAGAATGATCCGGAGCTGACGGCGAAGCTGATGCCCGCGGACTACAAGGCGCGGCCGGAGCAGGCGATCCTGTTCACGGTCTCCGCCTGGGATGCCAATTGCCCGCAGCACATCCCGCAGCGCTTCGAGGCGGCGGATGTCGCGGCCGCACTTGCCGAGCGCGACCGGCGCATCGCCGGCCTGGAGCAGGAGATTGCGCGCCTGCGCAACAGCGCGCCAGGCGAAGTCTAGTTCTTGACCACCGTCGAGGCTTCGGCGAGCGTGACGCCCTCGGGTGCCGTGCGAAGCGGCAGGAAGCCGCGCGCCAGAGACAGCACATATTTGCTGTATTCGGTAAGCAGCACGCGCAGGGCCTCCGGCTTGGTCAGCCAGCCCCCGTTGCCGAGATTGGTATTGACCACCGGATAAGGCTCGAGGCGCGCGCCATGCAGCAGCCGGCCCATCTCGAGCAGGCTGCGCGGCATGTGGTAGTTGTTGGTGACGACGATGATGCTGCCATAGGCGTGGTTTTCCACCCATTTGGCGCTTTCCTCGGCGTTGCCGATGGTGTCGAGCGCGGCACGGTCGATATCGACGCAGCAGGAAAAGAGCTGCTTGTCGCCGCCCATCGCCGCCTGCAGCTGGCGCTTGGTAGCCGACGGATGGACGCCGCTGATCAGCAGCCGTTCGCCCTTGCCGGAGGCCAGCAGCTCCATCGCCGCGTCAAGCCGCGACTGCCCGCCGGTGAGCACGATGATGGCGTCGGCCCTGGCCGGATTGGCCGGAGTCGTCATATGGCTGACCTTGTCGGCAAACCAGCCGAAGCCGCCGGCAAAAAGCACCAGCGCGGCGAGAACCACGAAACCGCAGACGCGCAGGGCGAGCCTCAAACGACCGAACCCGGCGAAGGCAGCGCTGCGCACGCGCATCGCCGGCATTCGTCCAGCCGTCTCGATCGAATCCCGCGCTTCCATCATCCTCAGGTTAATCCTGAAAGCCTCTAATGGTTAACTCCGAAATGCAGCCGTTGATAGGTAAGACGGCGCACATTGCGTTACGGCAAGTGTCCCGTGTGTGATCGTTGTCTTGTTTGTTTATAGCGCTTTGCGCTGGTTTCCGGATTGATCTCATGGGTCAGCCCGCATCTGGCTGGCGAACGTCGATGTCGCTGAGATAGGCGACGACGGTCGCATGCGAGGTGGCCGCGGTCAGCGCGCCGATCACCAGCACCATCAGGCCGACGCCGAAATAGCCGGCTGAGCCGATGGCGAAATTGCCGAACAGCGCGGTTGCCTGGTCGGCCTGGGGCGTCGCCATGTTGCGCGACGACCACCAGGAAAAGACGATGAAGACGGCGATCGCCAGGGCGCCGCCGCCGGCCGCGCCCTTCATGCCGGTGACCAGGAAATGCCAGCGGAACTCGCGCGCGATGAAGCGCGCCTCGGCGCCGACGAAATGCAGCACCTCGATGATGTGCCCGTTGCCGGCCATGGCGCTGCGCGTGGCGAACACCACCGTCAGCACGGTTGCCGACAGCATCAGCACCAGAACGGCAATGCCGATCGTCACGGTCGTGCGCGCCATGGCGACCAGCCGGTCGACCCAGGTGCGGTGATCGTCGAGTGCTGCGGTCGGTATTTTCGGCGTGATGGCGGCGCGCATGGCGGCAAAGTCGGGCGGGCTGGCCTCGTCGATGGTGACGACGATGAGGCGCGGCACCGGCAGTTCGTCAATGTTGAGGCCGCTGCCCAGCCACGGTTCCAGAAGACGCGCGGTCGCGTCGCGGTCGATGATCTTGGTGCCCTTCACGCCGGGGAAGTCGCTGGCGATCTGCGAGGCCTGCGCAAGGGCCGCCTCCATGTCCAAACCGTCGGCCGGCTTGATCTGGATCGTCGCCTCGCGCGATATCTGGTTCTCCCAGACGGAGGCGGTATCGCGCACCAGCGTCACGGCGCCGAAGGTGAGGCAGGACAGGAAGGTCATGATGGCGATGACCAGCACCAGCGCCCGTCCAGCGATGTTCTGCGCCGGCACGATCGGCGCCGTCTTGCGCTGGACACGCCGGACCGTCGTCGTCTCGAGCGTTTCGTGCTGGAGGTGATCGGCCGGAAGGTCAGTCATAAACGTCCAACCTTCCACCGGCCAGGATCATGCGGCGCGCATCGACCTGTTCCATCAGGCCGAGGTCGTGGGTGGCGATCACCACGGCGGTGCCCAGCCGGTTAAGCTCGATGAACAGCCTGAGCAGCCGGCGCGCCAGCGGCGGGTCGACATTGCCGGTCGGCTCGTCGGCAAGCAGGATCTCCGGCTGTTCGATCAACGCCCGGGCGATTGCGGCGCGCTGCTTCTCGCCGCCCGACAGCACGGGCGGCAGCACATGCATGCGGTCGCCGAGGCCGACCCATTTCAGCAGCTCGGTGACGTCGGTGCGGTAGCTCGCCTCCTCGCGCCCGCGCACGCGCAGCGGCAGCGCGACATTCTCGTAAGTCGTCATATGGTCGAGCAGGCGGAAGTCCTGGAACACCACGCCGATGCGGCGGCGCAGCAGCGGCAGTTCGCCGCGCGATATGCGCGAGCGGTCCTTGCCGAAGATGGTGATCAGGCCGCGCGTCGGTTTCAGCGACATGAACAAAAGGCGCAGCAAGGTCGTCTTGCCGGCGCCCGAAGGGCCGCTCAGGAACTGGAAGGAGCGCTCCGGAATGTGCAGGGAGATATCGCGGAGGATCTCCGGACCCATGCCATAGCGGAGGCCGACATTTTCGAAGCGGATCACGTTCGGCGACCTGAAACTCGCGGCGGCGACGCGCCACAATCTACTTTAACAGACCATCGGCCGGCATGGTTAACCGGCGGTTAATTTTGCAACGCCCAGCATGCATCAAAGCCATTCCGGTGGGGAAGCGTTAACCAATTGCGTTTACGCAAAAGAAACGAAGACTGGACTGGTGCCGTAATGGCTGACGAGAGAACCGCGCGCCCTGTTTCCGGCGAAATCATGACCGCCACGGCAACAAATGCCGCGCCGGAACGCATCATGTTCGATGCGGCCGACATCGTCGATGCCGATTATGTGGTGCTGCCGCGTTTTGCCGCTTATCCAGAATCGGCACCGCCGCCGCAGATGCCGTCGACGCCATCGATCGGCGGCATGGGCATGCTGCGCAGACCGGAGGCGGCGCCGTCGCGATCCTCGCGTGGCGGGCCATTGTTTTGGATAGCCGGCGTCGGCATAGCGCTGATCTCCTTCTGGGTGTCGGGCGGCCACGCGCTGGTCCGGCAGGGCCCATTCTGGGCGATCGCCGCGCCGGCAAGCGCGCTCACCATTTCCGGCGTGACGTCGCGCATCGATGCGTCGGGCTTGAAGCCGGTGCTGTTCGTGGATGGCGAGGCCGCGAATGACGGGATGGGGTCGGAAACGCTGCCGCCGCTCGAAATCCGCGTTACCGACAACAATTCCAACATCATCCGCTACAGGCTGGGGACATCCAACCGTTCGCTGGGCCCGGGCGAAAGATTCGGCTTTTCGAGCCGCCTCGATGTGCCTAAAGACGGCGTCAGAACCGTCGCAGTCATCTTCGCCGGCTAGACGGGTCGATATTCAGGTGAGGCCGGCCTGCAAATAGCGGCTTCCTACGCTTCCGGTGCTCACGTACTGAAATGTACGCTCCGCTCCGGTTCTCGGCAGCCGCTATTTTCGGCTCGGCCTGACCTGAATCTCAACCCGTCTATCGACACCGCTGCCGTTTTTTTGAAGGAAAAACTATGCCAGTTGTACGCGGCAAGGACATCGAGGTCCTGTTTTCGGCGTCGGCGATCGCGCGCCGCAATCTCGAGCTCGCCAAGGAAATCGCCGGGCGCGACTACCATGACCTGCTGGTGATCTCGATCCTCAAGGGCTCGTTCGTCTTCGCCGCCGATCTCATTCGCGCCATGCATGATGTCGGCCTGTCGCCGGAAGTCGAGTTCATCTTCATCTCCAGCTACGGCGCCGGCACGACCAGCGGCGAGGTCAGGGTGCTGCGCGACATCGACAACGAAGTCGCCGGCCGCGACGTGCTGTTGATCGACGACATACTCGAATCCGGCAAGACGCTTTCCTACACCCGCGACCTGATGCTTTCGCGCGGCGCCAAGAGCTGCGCCGTCGCCGTGCTGCTCGACAAGCGGATGCGCCGCCAGACCTCGCTCAACGCCGACTATGTGGGCTTCGACTGCCCGGACTATTTCGTCGTCGGCTACGGCATGGATGTCGCCCACGCATTCCGCGAGCTGCCGTTTGTCGGGGTGGTGAAAGGCGACGCCTGAGGAGGCAGTGGCCATTGCGAAAAGCCGCCGATCGTTAGAATTTTCAGAAAACATCAACATTTCGGCGGCATCAATCTCGGCATGGCAAAGCTTCTGATCGTCGAGGACGATGAGTCCGTCCGCACCCTCGCTGCCCGCGCGCTCGAGCGCGATGGCCATAATGTCACCATCGCCACCGACGGCGCGCAAGGGCTGGACATGATCCGGCAGGCGCGCGGCGGCTTCGATCTGGTGGTGTCCGACATCCGCATGCCGGAGATGGACGGCATCAAGATGGCGACGGCGGCTGCAAAAGAGTTCCCGACGATGCGGATCATGCTGATGACCGGCTATGCCGACCAGCGCGAGCGCGCCGAGGAACTCGACGGCATCATCCTCGACGTCGTGCAGAAGCCGTTCACGCTTGCCGAGATCCGTGGCCGCGTCGGCAAGGCATTAAGCTGCTTCGCTTGAGACCGCATCGGTCGTAACAGGCGCGGCCGGCGCTGCACTTCGCCGACGCCCGCCGCTGAGCGCAAGCAGGCCGGCGCCGATGATCAGGGCCGCGCCCAGCACGGTGGTTTCGCGCGGCACTTCGGCGAAGAACAGGAACCCCCAGAGCGGCGACCACAGGATGCCTGTGTATTCGAAGGTGGCGACGCGGTTGGCGGGCGCCATCCGGTAGGCCTGCGACAGCAGGACCATGCCGGCGGACGCGACGAGGCCGCAGGCGGCCATCTTCAGGAAGTCCGGCATGGTCGGCCATACCCATGGCCGCACCAGGAATTCGACGCTCGGATGCGCCGCATGGGTGATGCCGGCAAGGTGGAAGACGGTTGCGACGGCAACGGCGCCGCTGAGATAGGCGCCGTTCTGGTAGAAGGCCATCACCGTCGATGATTCGGTATCGCCGATACGGCGCGCCATCAGTTGCGAGAAGCCGTAGAGGAAGGCCGAACCCAGCGACAGCAGCGCCGCCCAGTCGAACACGCCGCCGCCGGGACGCACCATCACAAGCACGCCGACCAGGCCGATCAGCACCGTCGACAGGGTTTTCCATGAGACGCGCTCGCCGAGATAGGGACCGGCCATCGCCATGATGAACAGCGGCGCCATGAAATAGAGCGCCACCGCATCGGCCAGCGGCAAGGCGGCGATCGCCAGATAATAGACCGTGTAGGACGAGAACTGGATGAAGGCGCGCAGCGTCAGCATGCCGAAGCGCTTCGACAGCACCGCCTTCAGGCCGACATCGGCCTGGACCAGCACGATCAGGATCGGCAGCGCGACGATGGCGCGGATCGCCATCACCTCGGTCACCGGATAGCCGCCGGAAACCGCCTTCACCAGCGGATCCTGCAGCGAAAAGACCAGCACGCCGAGACAGAGGCTCAGAATGCCAAGCACCGTCCGGTTCTGCATGATCGATCCAGCGAAAAAGAACCCGCCACCATTTTCAGGCAGCGGGTACGAGTGAGGACTCTTCGATTGGTCCGCGACCGATTTCGCGGCCGCATATCCAATGGGTGTCATGACTATCCTGCGGCGTTTGACATCTGGCAAACGAATTGGAATGATGCCAGCAATCAACTTTGCTTATGGCGACTCGATGCGACCAGTCCTCGACAGCGACCTCCTGCGCACCTTCGTGGCTGTGGCCGAAACCGGCAATTTCACCCGCGCGGCGGAGAAAGCCGGGCGCACGCAATCGGCCGTGTCCATGCAGATGAAGAAGCTGGAGGACATGGTCGGCGACAATCTGTTCGAGCGCGGCTCGCGCGGCGTGGCGCTGACGCGCCGCGGCGGCGAGCTCATCGCCAACGCGCGCCGGATCGTCTCGCTGCTCGACGAGACGGCGGCCTCGCTGGTGGCGCCGCCGCTCGGCGGGCTGGTGCGCATAGGCATCCCGGCCGAATATGGACGTTCGATCCTGTCGCGGGCGTTGGGCGAATTCGCCAAGCGGCATCCGCGCGTCGAGGTCACGGTGCGCTACGCGCATTCGGATTCGCAGGTGCGGGCGCTCGCGGCCGGCGAGCTCGACCTCGCTGTGGTGTTCGAATGGGAGGGCTCTTCCGGCGGCGAGGTGTTGATGCACGACCCGACGGTCTGGGTGACGTCGACGCTGCACCACATGCATGAGGAACGGCCGGTGCCGATCGCGCTCTATAGCCGCAACGGCTGGTGCCGCGACTTCGCCATCAAGTCGCTGCAGCAGCGCGGCCTCGACTACCGCGTCGCCTATACCAGCGACACGAATGGCGGCCTGACGCTCGCCGTCACGTCCGGCCTGGCGATCGCGCCGATCTCGCGCAGCAACATCCCGCCTGATTGCCGCGAACTGACGGCCGCCGACGGCTTCGGCGACATCGATTCCTCCAACGTCGTCCTGCACCGCAATCCGCTGGCGACCGGCGAAGCGATCGACGGCATGGAGAACGCGATCCGCGAGGCGTTCATGCTGACCCGGCAGACGGGCGTGGCGGTCGGGCTTTAGGGCCGGAGTGCGCTCAATCCGGCGGTCATCTCGCCCTGCGGCTTTCGGTGCTCATGAAAAAAGCGTCCAGAGCGCCTGGAAGACATAGCCAATGACCAATGATCCGGAAACCGCGAGCGCGACGAACAGGACGATCGTTGCCGGTCTGAGGACCAAAGCGACTGCCATGACGCCCCAAATGCTCACCGCGCCCCCTGAGACGAGGAGCGCCATTGCCGCACCGGGTGACATGCCGAGAGCAAGCAAACCTTGAACCAGTGGCAGTGCCGCAAGACCATCGAGATACATCGGTGCGCCGACCAGCACGGCAAGGGGGATGGCATAATGAGAGTCTGCACCGACATAAGCGGTAAGGATCTCGGGCGGCAGAAGATCGCGCAGCAGGAATTCAGCCGAAAAGGCAAACGTCAAACAAGTCACGACGGTTCTAGTCGTGGGAACGAGATTTTCTCCAAATGCACGCACACGCGCCGGGTCGCGCCAAATTCTGAAAGATAAGCCCGTTGGCATGCATGTGCCACACAGTCCCACCTGCCTGATGCCCGATGCCCGCAGCGGGTTTTGGACCATCTGTGTCCGGGCCAGCAGAGCTGTCATCGCGCCAGAAAAGATTCCTAGCGCAAACGCCGCAAGCAACTTTCCAATGGCGAATCCAGGGCCGAGTAGCGCCCAGGTCGCGGTGAGCATGGTGGGTCCGGTAACGGGCGAGGAAAGCCAAAATGCCATAATGGGCGCAAGCGGGACGCCCGAAGCAAGAAGCCCCGTCGTGAGCGGCAGCACCGTCACGCCGCACACAGGTGTCACGGTGCCGATTGCCGACGCGATCAAAACAGTTGCGACCGGGCGCCCTTTGAACCATCGCGCTGTAATGGTCGCCGCTCCACTGGCTGCAACCCATGCCGAGATGATTAGCCCAGCTGCAATCATCAACGCGACGTCCATAAAACTCTGCAGGACGAAATGGAGCGTCCCATATGCCCGTTGCGGCCACGTGAGCGCGACAGCAACTGTCACAGCGGCGGTCGCCCACATGAGTTGCCTTCTTTGAAGCCTCGCGAGCGTGACGATCACGGCATTACTCTCTTTGTGGCATCTATAGGTCGCCTGTCTTCCATATGTGAAACGAATAGCTTAAATATCAGCTATGAGCATTGACGATGGGAAAAGCACTCAACTGGACAGCGAATTGCTGCGTACGTTCCTCTCTGTGGCCAAGGCAGGGAGTCTTAGCGGCGGCGCGGCCCGTCTGTTTCGAACGCAGTCCGCTGTGAGCCTCCAGGTGCAGAAGCTGGAGAGTGCCATCGGGCAGCGGGTATTTGAAAGGCATGGGCGCGGAGTTGCCATGACTGCTGCCGGCGAGCGCTTACTACCCGTCGCCCGCGATGTGGTCGAAATGCTGAACCAGGTGGTGGCCGATCTGCGCGGGTTGCCAGCCGAGGAGGAAGTCCGACTCGGTATACCCGAGGAATATGGCGACACGATTCTACCGTCTATTTTGGCCACCTTTACCGAGGAGGAGCCTGCAGCTCGCATTTTCGTGCGATGCAGTTCGAGCATGGAGTTTCCGCATGCGCTCGCTGCCGGCGAATTGGATATCGCCCTGCACTCGCCTGAGCGCGTCTCGAACGGCGACGTCGTTGTTCATAGTGAGCGAGCCGTGTGGGCCGGCTCCGCTTTCCACAGTGTCGAGACCCGGCGACCTCTGCCCGTGGCGCTGTTCGACAAAGCTTGCTGGTGGAGAGAGCGCTGCCTTGACCTCCTTCGGAAATCCGGACTGGACTATCAGATCGTTTGCACCAGTCAGAGCGTCTCAGGGGTTCGGGCCGCGATTGCTGCGGGAGTCGCGATCGGCGTATTGCCGCAAAGCACCCTGACCGATCGTATCAGGGCGCTGAGCGATGAGAAGCTGCCTCAGCTAGGCGAAACGCATCTGGTGCTCAGCGGCTCACCGAAAGCTCCTCGACACCTAGCCGACAAATTGGCAGCGATCATCTCACGGACATTCGTGGGAAGTTAGCGGTGCGCAACGGAACGGGTGAGCTTTATTTCAGCTCCAGCAGCCGTTCGAGATAGCTGCGCTCGATATCGGGGCTGAGCGCGTTGCCGAGCCGCTTGCGGATCGCGTCGAGGATCTGGCGCGCACGCTGGACGTCGATCTCGTCGGGAACCTTGACGGAGGTGCCGTCATCGGGGCCGTTGGTGGCGCGCGGGCGTCCCAGCGGATCGCGATCGGCATTCTGCTCGCGGCCGCCCTGCTCGCTGCCGCCCTGGTCGCCCTGCATGGCCTGCATCTGCTTCATCATTTCCTTGGCGCCGCGGCGCAGCGCTTCCAGCGCGCGGCCCTGGTGGCCGACGGCCTGGTCGCCGTCGCCCTGGCCAAGCGATTGTTCGGCATTGCCCATCGACTTGCCGGCCTCGCCGAAGCCCTCATTGGGCTCCATGCCCATGCCTTCGAGGCCTTTCTTCAACTGATCGAGCTCGCTCTGCAACTGGCCCTGGCCTTCCTGCAGCTGCTTCAGCGCATCGGCCAAATCCTTCGGCGACATTTTCGGCCGGCCCAGCGGATCGCGGTCCTGGCCGGGCCCGGGCCGCTGCTGCTGGTCGTCGGACTGGCCCTGTTCGCCATCCTCGCCAAGCTGCTGCTGCTCGCCGCCTTCGCCACGCTGCCCGCGCTGCATCTGGTCCAGCCGGAAGGTGTCGTTCATCATTTCCTGCTGGCGGCGCATGATATCGCCGAGCTTGTCCATCTGCTGACGCAGCTCGCTGTCCTGCTCGCCGCCCGGCTGCTGGCGGCCGGCCTGCAGGTTGTTCATCATGTCCTGCAGTTCGGAGAGAAGCTGCTGGGCTTTGTCGCGATCACCCGATTTGGCCAGATTCTCGATCTGGTCCATCATGCGGTCGATATCGCTCTGGCGCAGCTCGCGACCGTTCTGCTGCATCTGCGGCGCGTTCGGGTTCTGCTGCGCGCGCTGGGCGAATTCCTGCAGGAACTGGTTCATCGCCTCGCGCAGTTCCTTCATCGCCTTTTCGATCTCCTGATCGCTGGCGCCGTTCTTGATGGCGTCCTGCAACGCCTGCTGCGCCTGGCGCAGCCGCCGCTCGGCGGCCGACAGATTGCCTTCCTCGATGCCGAGCGCGATCTCCCACAGATAAGACACGACGTTGCGCAACTGATCGTCGCTCTCGGAGAGCTTCAGCCGGCTCCTCGCGCTCATGATGGCAAGATAGTTCGACATGTTGTCGAACGTGTCCTCGGGACGCAGCGTGACCGCATCCATCAGGTCGAGAACGCGCGGCTTGGCATTGGTGTCGAGCGCCACCAGCCGCCGCTGTTCGATGACCGCTCTAGCCAGCGGGTTGGCGAAGGGCCGCTCCGGCATGACAAGCGTTTTGGTTTCGCTGGTCGCGGTGTGGCCGGCGTCGTCCGTGGCAGTGAGCGTCAGCTTGATGTTGCTGCCGGCCCAGACATGCTCGGTCAGGTCCTTGGTCGTCTTGGCCGCGCTCGGCTTACCGCCGCGGCGCGGCAACGTCAACGGCATGTCGGGCGCGCCGTAAAGCGGATGCGCGTTGGCGGCGGGTCGATCCGACAGCTCGAAAACAGCCTTGGCGGAGGCTGCACCATAGTCGTCGGCGATCTCGTAATTGAGCTCGATGGCGCCGTTGACGGCGCGCTTCGGCTCGCCGACGAAGCGGATCGTCGGCGGCTTGTCGGGAATGACGGCAAAGGCCCAGTGGCCGAGATCGCCTTCGCCGGATTTCAGCGTCAGCGTGCCGTTGGTGTTCAGCTTGCCGGAGAACTGGCGCACTTTTGGTGCGGTCTGGCCGGTGGCAGGCGCGGGACCTTTGGGCGCGGCGGGCTCGATGGCGCGGTCATTGCCGCCTTGATCGGCATAGCTCAGCGTCTCCTCGCCCGAACCGCCGGTGACGCGCAGCGAGATGTCGCTGCCTTGCGGAACGGAAAAGGTCTGGACGGCCTGGTTGGCATCGGCCGTCAGGAACACCGGCGCCTTGCCGGTATAGGCAGGCGGCGTCACCCAGGCGTCGATGCGCGGCGGCACGGCATCGTGCGAGGCGCGCGCGACAAAACCGTCGCTGATCCTGCCGCCAAAGGGTCCGAAGGAGAAGGCAAGCGCCGTGACGAACAGCAGCCCCGCCACGGCGCGCAAGCCCCAGCGGTCGTAGTCCGGCACGCCGGTGCGCGGCCGGTCGGCACCGAGGCTCGAAAGCCGCTCGGCCATGCGCTTCTGGTGCTCGCGCCACAGCGCCTGCGAGAAGATGCTCTCGGCGCCGCTCGGCCGGTCGGTCTGCACCTGCACCGGACTGTGCAGCAATTCGTTCGCCGCCTCGATGCGCCGGTCGATCTCGGCTGCCGAGGGCATGCGGAAGAAGCGCAGCGGGTAGAGCGCGGCGACCGCCGCCAGCGCGAACAGAATCAGAAGGCCGATGCGTACCGTGTCCGGCAGGCGCGGGAACAGGCCGAACCACGAAAAGCTGAAGAACAGGCTGGCGACGACCAGCAGCGGCAGCACGAGCGGCCAGGCGCGCTCGAAGGTCATCGAGGCCCGCGTCGCCAACCGGCTGAGCGCCAAGCGCCCAGCAAGGCCGCGTCCATCGCTGGCCCGGCTGCGTTCGCCGCTGGAAATGGGTCGTTCGGTCATCGGCCCTTCCTGCCCGGGCACGATAGCCCGGACGTCATCGCCAGAAGGATACCAGCAAACACGGCAAAGGCGAGGCGGGTTCCAAAAAACGTGAAGCGGTTTGGCCGGGTTATGATCAGAAATTGGCGAGATTCGTGTTCGAGCCGCAGACGAGGACGGCCACGCGCTCGCCGTCTCCGGGCACATAGCGTCCGGAAAGCATGGCCGCGAAGGCGGCGGTGCCACCCGGCTCGGCAATGATTCGCACGCGGTCCCACAGCGCCTTCTGCGCCGCGACGATGTCGTCGTCGCCGACCAGGATCGAGCGCTCGACGAAGGCTTCGGCGATCGGAAACATCATTTCGCCGACGCGCTTCGGCGCCAGCGAATCGGCGGCAATGCCCTCGGCGGGCGCATCGACCGGCTGGCCGGCCTCCAGGGCGCGGTAAAGCGTCGGCGCCCCTTCCGGCTCGATGGCGACGATGCGGATGCGGCCAGCGAACCAGGCGGCGATGCCGCCGATAAGGCCGCCGCCGCCGACCGCGACCAGCAGCGTGTCGATCCCACGCAGATCGGCCTCGATCTCCAGACCGAGCGTGCCCTGGCCGAGCAGCGTTTCCTCCTGGTTGAAGGCGTGGATCTGCAGGGCGCCGGTCCTGACCGCGAAGTCTTCGCTGGCGGCCAGCGCTTCGGCATAGCGCGCGCCGCCGACGATCAGCTCGGCGCCGTAGCCGCGAATGCGCGCGAGCTTCGCCGGCGGGCTGACTTCGGGCACGAAGATGGTCGCCTTGTGCCCGAGCTTCATGGCGGCGTAAGCGACGGCGGCGCCATGATTGCCGCCGGACGCGGCGACCACGCCGGCTTCGGGAACCTGGCGTTCGAGCAGGTTGGCGAAGGCGCCGCGCACCTTGAACGAGCCGGAATGCTGGAGACATTCGAGCTTCAGGTCGACCGGAAAGGCGGGCCGGTCGAAATCCGCCATGTCGACGCGCATGACCGGCGTGTGGCGCACATAGGGCCGGATGCGCGGCTCCACGGCGGCGATGCGTTCGCGCGTGATCGTCTTTTTTTCCAGCATGGCCAGCTCCTTAAGGCGCCGCTCGGTTACCTTAGCCAGTCGGGGACCGAATCCAATCCAATCAGGTCCTCATAGGTCTGGCGCGGCCGCACGACATGGAAGCGGTCGCCATCGACCAGCACCTCGGGCACCAGGAGCCTGGTGTTATAGGTGCCGGCCTGCACCGCGCCATAGGCGCCGGCGGTGGAAACCGCAATCAGGTCGCCCGACTCCAGTCTCGGAAGGTCGCGGTCGAGGCCGATGAAATCGCCGGTCTCGCAGACCGGCCCGACGACGTCGACTTTCATACGCGGCGCCGAAGCAGGCGGCTGCACCACCGGCCTGATGTCATGGAAGGCGTCATAGAGCGTCGGCCGGATCAGGTCGTTCATGGCGGCGTCGACGACGAGGAAGTTCTTGGCGTCGCCTTCCTTCACATAGATGACCTCAGACACAAGGATGCCGGCATTGCCGACGATGAGCCGGCCTGGCTCGAACATCACTTTCAGGCCGAGCCTGGTGACGTGCTTCCTGACGATCTCGGCATAGGCGTCGGGCAGCGGCGGCGGGCTGTTGTCGACGCGGTAAGGAATGCCGAGGCCGCCGCCAAGATCGACATGCTCGATCGCATGTCCGTCGGCGCGCAGCGCTCCGACCAGCTCGACCAGCAATGCGAAGGCATCGTCGAAAGGCTGCAATTCGGTGATCTGGCTACCGATATGGGTGTCGATGCCGGTCACCTTGATCCCGGGCAGTTCAGCCGCGCGGGCATAGACCTGCCGCGCGCGCTGCCAGGGAATGCCGAACTTGTTCTCGGCCTTGCCGGTCGAGATCTTCTTGTGCGTCCTTGCATCGACATCCGGATTGATGCGCAGCGAGATGGGCGCCACCTTGCCGAGGGCCACGGCGCGCGCCGACAAAAGCTCCAGCTCAGGCTCGGATTCGACGTTGAAGCAGAGAATGCCGGCATTGAGGGCAAAGTCCATTTCCCGCGCGGTCTTGCCGACGCCGGAAAACAGGATCTTGCCGGCCGGGATGCCGGCGGCCAAAGCGCGGCGCAATTCGCCTTCGGAGACCACGTCGGCGCCTGCGCCCTGCCTCGCCAGCGTCCTCAGCACGGCCTGGTTGGAATTCGCCTTCATGGCGTAGCAAACCAGCGCGTCGAGGCCGGAAAAAGCCTCCTTGAAGACGCGGAAATGCCGTGTCAGCGTCGCCGTCGAATAACAATAGAAGGGCGTGCCGACTTCGGCTGCGATGTCGGGAATGGCGACGTCCTCGGCATGAAGCACGCCGTCGCGGTAATCGAAATGGTTCACGGGTGTTGGTTCCGGAAAGTTGAAGCTCGATGAGACCGGATCGATCTCACCGGCTCTAGAGCAGGGGATCGAGGATGAATTTCCTGTCCTTGACGGGTTTTTCCGGCTCGGGCGGCACCGGCTGCTTGGCGCGTTCGGCATCCTTGCGCGCCTGCTCCGCCGCCTCATAGGGCGTGTCGAGGCCGGTCTTCCTGCCGCAGGCTGTGACGGTGACTACCGCAGCCAGCAGCGCCAGCGTCACCAAAATCCTGCTACGGGTCATCGATCCATCCGTTCGAAACTGATTGCGTGCTGCGCTTTTAGACGAGTTTTCAGCGCTTTGCATCACGGCAATTGTTTTGATGCATGTCGTTGTCCCAGAACCGCTGCACACTTGTGGGCGACATGCATTAAGGCTTGGCGAGCCGCTTTTTCCAGTAGCGGATCTGCTTTCGCACTTCCGACGGCGCGGTGCCGCCGAAGCTCGTGCGGCTCTTGACCGAATTCTGCACGGCAAGCACCGAGAAGATGTCGTCGGTGATGCCCGAATGGATCGAGCGCAGGTCGTCCAGCGAGAGCTTCTCCAGCCCGAGCTTCTTCTCCTCGGCCAGCGCCACGGCGCGGCCGGTGACATGGTGTGCGTCGCGGAAGGGAAGGCCCAGATTGCGCACCAGCCAGTCGGCCAGGTCGGTCGCGGTGGCGTGACCGGCGCCTGCGGCCTTCTTCATGGCGGCGGCGTTGACGGTCATGTCGCGCACCATGCCGGCGGTCGCCGCCAGCATCAGGTCGAGCGTCTCGGCGGCGTCGAAGACCGCTTCCTTGTCTTCCTGCATGTCCTTGCCGTAGGTCAGCGGCATGCCCTTCATCACGGTCAGCAGGCCGACCAGATGGCCGTTGACGCGGCCGGTCTTGCCGCGCACCAGCTCGGCAGCATCCGGGTTCTTCTTCTGCGGCATGATCGAGGAGCCGGTGGAGAAGGAATCCGACAGGCGGATGAAGCCGAATTGCGGCGTCGACCAGATGATGATCTCCTCGGCGAGCCTGGAGAGGTGCGTCGCGCAGATCGCGGCAAGGCTCAGGAACTCGAGCGCGAAATCGCGGTCCGAGACGCTGTCGAGGGAATTGCGCGTCGGCTCGCGGAAACCCAGCGCCTTCGCCGTCATGTGGCGATCGATGGAAAAACTGGTGCCGGCAAGGGCCGCCGCGCCCAGCGGGCTTTCGTCCATGCGCTCGATGGCGTCGCGGACGCGCGAGAGGTCGCGGCCGAACATCTCGACATAAGCCATCAAGTGGTGGCCGAAGGTCACCGGCTGCGCCGCCTGCATATGGGTGAAGCCGGGCATGACGGTCGCCGCATGCTCCTCGGCGCGTTCGAGGAACGCGGCGATCAGGTCCTTCAACGCCCGGGCGACGCGCTGGCATTCCTGCTTGACCCAGAGCCGGAGATCGACCGCCACCTGGTCGTTGCGCGAGCGGGCGGTGTGCAGGCGTCCCGCCGCCGGGCCGATCAGGTCGGCAAGGCGGGCCTCGACATTCATGTGGATGTCTTCGAGCTTGGTCGAGAATTCGAACGTGCCGGCCTCGATCTCTTTCAAGATCGTGTTCAGCCCGTGAGCGATTTTTTCTTGATCGGCGGCCGAAATAATGCCCGTTTCAGCCAACATCTCGCTATGGGCGATCGATCCGCTTATGTCCTGCGCATAGAGCTTGCGGTCGAAGCCGATCGACGCGTTGATCGCTTCCATGATCGCGGCCGGACCCGAGGCAAAACGTCCGCCCCACATCTGGTTGCTGGCCTTCTTGTCGCTCATCGCTATAACCCGTGCTCCGGAGCAGTTTTGAAAATGGCAGACGGCAAGAAATTCTTTTTTCCGGCTACGCGCCTCATCCTCGCCGCTTTGGTGGCGGGCGTGCTGGCCGGCGCGGTCGCGGTATATGTCAGCGAGAGCGGTTCTGGCAACAACGCTCCCGAGAAGGCCGTCGCGGCCGCCGGCAAGGACGATGCCGCCTGCGAGGCCAAGGCCGGACGGGCCAAGCAGGTCGCCGCCAAGGCCGTCGGCCAGGTCGCGGCGCTGCAGCCGGCCGATCCGCCGCAGTCGCTGAAGAGCTTGGCCTTCAACGGCCCCGACGGCAAGCCAATGACAATCGCCGACCATGCCGGCAAGACCGTGCTGCTCAATCTGTGGGCCACATGGTGCGCGCCGTGCCGCGCCGAGATGCCGGCGCTCGACGCGCTGCAGAAGGAAAAGGGCAGCAAGGAATTCGAGGTGATCGCGGTCAATGTCGATACCGGCGACGACGCGAAGCCGAAGAAGTTCCTCAAGGAGATAGGCGTCGAGACGCTCGGCTTTTACCGGGACCCGACGATCGCCCTGTTCAATGAGGCGAAGACGCGCGGGCTGGCGCTCGGGCTTCCCGTGACCATGCTGATCGACGGCGAAGGCTGCCTGATCGCGCATATGAACGGCCCGGCCGAATGGTCGAGCCCTGATGCCAAGCGGCTGGTGGAAGCGGCGCTCGAACCCGGATCGTGACCGCTATCTTACCCGCACCGTAACCACCAGCGCCTCGTGGTCGGCGCTCGGGCTGCCGTCCGGCAACACCGCCGGCAGTGTCGCCGATGCGCTTGCCGCGAGGCCGCGGGTGAAGAACCAGTCGATATGTCCGGTGGGCGTGGCGTCGCCCGCCGGGCGCCGCTGCGTCGGCTTGTCCAGCGTGTTGGCGTCGCGCCAATCGTAGCCACGCCCGGCCATGATGGCGAAGAGGGGCTCGTGGCGGTCGGGGCACATCAGCCGGTCCGGTTCGGCGTCGATGTGCGCCTGCCATGCGGCCGGATCGGCGTGACGCTCTTCATAGGTGGCGGTCAGCGTGTTGAAATCGCCGCCGATCAGCACCGGCGCTTCCGCGTCATATCTGTCGATGGCGTCGAGCAGATGCCGCGTCTGGTCGGCGCGGCCGGCAGGGGTCGTACGGTTCTCGAGATGCACCGAGACGACGGTGACCCGATGGTCGCCGACCATCACCTGGCCGCCGAGCGCCATGCGGCCGCCGATGCGCGGTTGGCCGTGCTCCGGCAGGAACCAGGCGCCAGCGGCGTCCAGGCGAATGAGAAAGGGCCGCAGCAGCGGAACGGCACTGGTTATGGCGTTGCCGTGGAAGCCCTCGATGTTCTCGGCGCCGCCATTTGCCGCCTGCTCGGTCTCATTGCCGGCGCCGAGTTCGAGGAATTCGACGCCATAGGCGTAGGAATGGCCTAGACGATCGGCAAGCCGGCTCAAAAGATGGCCGTTGCCGGAGCGCGCCATGCCCTTGTCAACTTCCGAAAGCAGCACGACGTGTGGCGCCCGGCCGGCGATCGTTGCGGCGATGGCATCGACATGGCGCAGCCGCTCGACGTTCCAGGCCATGACGGTCAGGCTCTCGCCGGTGCTCTCGCGTGACGCCCGGCCGCCGATCTCGATCTCGCCGAGGGCGCGAACGGCGGCCGCGTGGCGCAGATGAGTAGCGCTGTCGCGCGGTCCGTCCCGCATCGCGTTGCGGGCGGCGACGGGCACGTGCGTGAGCTGCGGGACCAGCATGTCTCTTCTCATCCAGTTAGCCGGTTAATCACGGAGGTCTTTTCGACGCTTCGCAGCGCCCTAGCTTCCTAGAGCGCCGATGTGACGTTTTCATGCCGGCGCAACCGCTGCCGGGGGAGGAGAGACTGGCTGTCCACAGGGCTTCGGGCCCACAACAGAACTGTCACATACCTTCTCTATGAGAGCGGGCAAGGACTTGCGCAAAACCTTGTCACACTGCCACTCAAGAGGGAAAAACCATGACGATCATCAAGCGGGGCTTTGCCGCCCTTGCCGCTGGCGCGCTCAGCACCGCGCTTGCGATTCCTGCTTTTGCCGAGCCGGTCAAATTCGACTTCTGGTTCGGTCTTTCGGGCGACCTCGCCCGCGTCGTCGACACACTGTGCAAGAACTTCAACGATTCACAAAAGGACTACCAGGTCGTCTGCACCAGCCAGGGCAATTACGACGCCACGCTGCAGAACACGATCGCCGCGTTCCGCGCCGGCAAGCAGCCCACCGTCGTCCAGGTCTATGACGTCGGCACCGCCACCATGATGCTGTCGGGCGCCTACAAGCCCGCCGACAAGCTGATGGAAGAGAACGGCTACAAGATCGACTACAGCGACTATTTCCCGGGCATCGCCCGCTACTACGCGACGTCGAAGGGCGAGATGCTGTCGTTCCCGTTCAACTCGTCGACGGCGCTGATGTACTGGAACAAGGACGCCTTCGCCAAGATCGGCAAGACCGAGGCGCCGAAGACCTGGGAAGACGTCGCCGCCGACCTCAAGGCGCTGAAGGACGCCGGCTATGATTGCCCGATGGCGATCAACATCTCGGCCAACGAAAGCTGGCAGCTGATGGAACAGTTCTCGGCGCTGCACAACCAGCCGATCGCCACCAAGAACAACGGTTATGACGGTCTCGACGCGCGTCTGGAAGTCAACAAGACCAAATTCGTCCAGTACGTCACCGACCTCAAGAAGTGGTATGACGCCGGTCTGGTCAAGATCAAGTCCAAGGACCTCGGCCAGGACATGGTTCAGGCCTTCGCCACCGGCACCTGCCAGCTCATCCTGACCTCGGTCGGCGATCACGGCACGGTCGGCCGCACCCAGAAGGAAGGCATGAAATGGGACGTGGCCGAGCTGCCGGTCTATGCCGGCACCGAGCGCAAGAACTCGCTGGTCGGCGGCGCTTCGCTGTGGGTGCTGTCGGGCAAGTCGGACGCCGAATACAAGGGCGCGGCCGCGTTCCTCAACTTCATCCACGACCCCAAGACCGCTTTGTTCTGGTCGACCAACACCGGCTATATCCCGGTGACGAAGTCGGGCTTCGATTTCATGAAGTCCGACGGCTTCTACGACAAGGCGCCCTATAAGGGCCGCGAAGTGGCGATCGCCAGCCTGACCGCCTCGGAGCCGACCGATATCACCCGCGGCATCCGCCTCGGCAACTTCACCCAGATCCGCGCCGAATTCGGCACGCAGATGCAGGCGATCTTCGCCAACAAGGTCAGCGTGCAGGAAGGCCTCGACGCGCTGGTCAAGAATGGCGACGCGATCCTCGAGCGCTTCCAGCAGACCTATCCGGGTAAGACCCTGCCCTGATCCCGGATACTGGAACGGCCGCCCGCCGAGCATCGACGGGCGGCCATTTCATTTGGGTTTTTGATTTGGGCATGTCTTTGTCGCGAAACCGGTTCCCACTTTCGGGAGACATGCCTTAGTCTTGTGCCGCGCGAGCGGGTTGGCGGTTCAACGGCATCGGCGGATCGATGGAAAAACGCGTCACTTTCAGCAAATGGACGATCGGCATCCTGTTCGCGGTGCCGCAGCTTATTCTGATCTTCACTTTCTTCTACTGGCCGGCCGGGCAGGCCGTGTACTGGTCGCTGACGCTGCAGCAGCCCTGGGGCGGCGGCAATATCTGGGTCGGGCTCGACAATTTCCGTTCGATCCTTTCCAACGCCAGCTACTGGGACTCGATCACCGCCAGCATGATCTTCGCCGGCATCAGCACGGGACTTGCGATGACAATCGCGCTGGTTCTCGCCGCCTTGACCGACCGCCAGCTTGCCGGCTCATGGCTTTACCGCGTGGTGCTGATCTGGCCTTACGGCATCGCCGCACCGGCGCTGGCGCTGGCGTTTCGCTTCATCCTGGCACCGGAAGCCGGCTTCATGGCCGTGGTCAACCAGGTCTGGCCCGGCTTCTGGGACCCTGGCCTCGACGGCACCGACGCCATGGCCTCGATCATCATCGCCTTCTCGTGGAAATATGTCGGCTACAATTTCATCTTCTTCCTCGCCGCCTTCCAGGCGATTCCGCGCTCGCTGATCGAGGCGGCGGCGATGGACGGCTCCGGCGTCATCAGGCGCTTCTGGGATATCCAGTTTCCGCTGATCACGCCGACCATCTTCTTCCTGCTGGTCATCAACATCACCGAGAGCTTCCAGGATTCGTTCGGCATCGTCGACATCATGACCGCAGGCGGACCGGCCAACGCCACCAATCTGATGGTCTACAAGATCTATTCCGACGGCTTCAAAGGCCTCGATTATTCGGGCGCCGCCGCGCAGAGCATCATTCTGATGCTGCTCATCATCGCGCTCACCATCGTCCAGTTCCGCTTCATCGAGCGGCGCGTGCATTATCGTTGAGGCGGGCCATGGTCGAGCGCACCCCGATCCTCAATTTCTTCACGCATCTGATCCTGTTCGTCGGCTTCGTATTCTGCGTGGCGCCGTTCGTCATCGTAGCGATCGCCGCCTCGCATAATCTGAAGGACGTCAACGACGTGCCGATGTCGCTGCTGCCGGGCAGCGATTTCTGGGTCAACATCAAGACGGCCTGGACCACCGCCGATCTCGGTCCGAAGCTGCTCAACTCCTTCATCATGGCGTTCGGCGTCGCCGCCGGCAAAGTCATCATCTCGGCGCTGACCGCCTTCTCGATCGTCTATTTCCGCTATCCCGGCCGCATGCTGATGTTCTGGCTGATCTTCATCACGCTGATGCTGCCGCTCGAGGTGCGCATCGTGCCGACCTACGCGGTGGTCGCCAATGTGCTCGAGCCCTATCAGGCGATCATGGACCTGACCGGCCTTTCCTGGCTGATCGAGAAGGTCTCGGGCGTGCAGGTTTCACTCAGCCTGGGACTGCTCAATTCCTATAGCGGCCTGATCCTGCCGCTGGTCGCGACCGCCACCGGCACCTTCCTCTACCGCCAGTTCTTCCTGACCGTGCCGGACGAATTGACCGAGGCGGCGCGCATGGACGGAGCCGGCGCGCTGCGCTTCTTCGTCGATATCCTGCTGCCGCTGTCGCGCAACAACATGGCGGCGCTCGGCACCATCATGTTCCTGTGGGCCTGGAACCAGTATCTGTGGCCGTTGCTTATCACCACCGACCAGTCGCATGCGATGGCGGTGACAGAGCTGAAGCAGCTGATACCCAATGTCGGCGGCGCGCCGGAATGGCATATCGCCATGGCCGGCACTCTGATCGTCATGCTGCCGCCGCTGATCGTCGTGGTGCTGATGCAGCGCTGGTTCGTGCGCGGCCTGATCGCCACCGAAAAATAAGGAGACGGAAAATGGCCTCCATCACCATTCGCGGCGTCAAGAAGAACTACGCCAAGACGCAGGTCGTGCATGGCGTCGACCTCGACTTCGCGTCGGGCGAATTCGTCGTCATCCTCGGACCCTCCGGTTGCGGCAAGTCCACGCTGCTCAGAATGATCGCCGGGCTGGAAGAGATTTCCGATGGCACGATCGCGATCGACGGCACGGTGGTCAACAAGCTCGAGCCGCGCGAGCGCGGCTGCGCCATGGTGTTCCAGAACTACGCGCTCTACCCGCATATGAGCGTGGCCCAGAACATCGGCTATTCGCTGAAGGTGGCCGGCGTTCCGTCGGCCGAACGCGCCCAGCGCGTCCAGGCGGTGGCGCGCGTCCTGGAGCTGGAGCACCTGCTCGACCGCAAGCCGATGGCGCTCTCCGGCGGCCAGCGCCAGCGCGTCGCCATGGGCCGCGCCATGATCCGCGAGCCGAAGGTGTTCCTCTTCGACGAGCCGCTCTCAAACCTCGACGCCAAGCTGCGGGTGCAGATGCGCTCCGAAATCCGCAAGCTGCACCGGCGCCTCAGCGCCACTTCCGTCTTCGTCACGCACGACCAGGTCGAGGCGATGACGCTGGCCGACCGGCTGGTGGTGATGAATGGCGGCCGCGTCGAGCAGGTGGGCACACCGGCGGAAGTCTACAGCCGGCCGGCGAGCCGCTTCGTGGCCACCTTCGTCGGCGCGCCGGCGATGAACATGCTCGAAGGCACCGTCACGCTCGACGGGCTGTCATTGCTCGGCGGCAGCCGCAAGCTCAACGTGTCGCGCACGGGCCTGCCGGTCGGCGCGAAAGTCGCTGTCGGCGTCCGGCCGGAGGCGGTGCGCATGGTGGCGCCGGGCACGCCCGGAGCGCTCGCGGCGACCGTCGACCTCGTCGAGGAATTGGGCGCCGGCCGCGTCGTCTATGTCGATCTCGACGGCGCGCCGTTCTCCATCGTGACGTCCGAGACCGTCCACCCCGAACCGGGCAGCACGGTCGGCCTGCAGTTCGCCGAAGCGGACCTGCACTTCTTCTCCTCGGAGACGGGCGCCAGGCTCGACGTTTTCAAGGCTTCGGTGCCGGAACCGGTGCTGTAAGGCGGGCCTTGCAAGGCTGACTTTGCAAATTATCTGAGGGTTCACGGAATGAAGATCATCCAGGTCACCGACATCCATCTCGATCGTCGGCGCCAGATGCGCTACGGCGCGGATCTGAATGAGCGGCTCGATCGATGCATAGATCATATCAATGCGCGGCATGGCGATGCGGCGCTCTGCATCTTCACCGGCGATCTGGCCGACGACGGCGAGGCCGAGAGCTATGCCGATTTGAAATCGGCGCTGAGCCGGCTCACTGTGCCTTACCAGCTGCTGCCTGGAAACCATGACCGGCGCGCCAATCTGATCGCCGCCTTTCCGGATAACGGGACGGACGGCAACGGTTTCGTGCAGTCGGTGCTCGACACGCCGGAAGGGCGCCTCGTTTTTGTCGACAGCCTGGCGGAAGGCCGCGTCACCGGCGAGTTGTGCGACAACCGGCTTGCATGGCTCGACGCACGGCTTGGCGAGGCGGCGGGCAAGGCCGCCTATATTTTCCTGCATCATCCACCGGTTGAGCTCGGGCTCACGCTGCTCGACCCGCTCGGCCTCGAACAGCCGCAGCGGCTCATCGACGTGCTGACCCGCCATGGCAATGTCCGCTACATCTTCTTCGGCCATGTCCATCGCGACATCGCGGGCACCGTCGCCGGCATTCCGTTTTCGGTGCAGCGCGGCCTGCATGCCCGCTTCATGCTCGACCTGGTCGGCGACGAAGTGGTCGAGCAGGCGCCGCCCGCCTATTCGATCATCCTGATCGATGGGCAGCGCGTGGTCATCCACAGCGTTGATTTCCTGGAGCAATGGCCGCTTTGGTCGCCGGCGACCGGGCAGCGCGTGCGGTAGAAATCACCCGAGCAACAGCGTGGGCGTTCCCAACCCTTCGACGAGCTTTGCCGCTCTCTTGTCGAAGGACACGAAAGTTTCGCCGCCGAGCCACTGGCCGTCGAACGCGATCACGCCATCCGCGAAATCGCCACCGGCGTCGAGCACGGCCAGGCCCGCTTCGATCGTTGGTCGGTTGGCTACGACGTTGCGCATATCGAGGGTGCGGCGGATCGAGGCGGATATGTCGGGCCGCGCGACCCGGTAACTTCTGTCCAGCACCCAAACAAATTCACAGAGCGCTTGAACGCTGATCGCGACCAGCTCGGCTGCTTCCAGGGTCTCGGCTGCGGTCCGTTGCTGCGCTTCGTCGTCCCCGACGACAAGGCGCAACAGCACGTTGGTGTCGAGGCCGATCTTCACTTGCGCTCGATTCCGCGCATCCCGCTCGAAGCGCCGGCGTCGGCGATCGCATCGTTGATCTCATCGATCGAAAGCCGTGCGCCGTTCGTCTTGGCCTTGAGCATCCCGCTCAGCTCTTGCCAGGAGCCCTTGCCCTGGTCGGCTTTCAGCTCCGCCCGCCCGCCGGGTAGAAGATCAAGCCTGATCTTGTCGCCGGGCTGGATGCCGAGATGCTTGAGCACGTCCTTCCGGAACGTGACCTGACCCCGCGCAGTAACCGTCAGTGTCGTCATAATGGCCTCCTAGCTCAAGAATAATGCAGAATTGCATTATTCTCAAGGTGGGGATCAAGCAAAGACATGCGCCTTGCCGGTGACGGTCAAGCGCACGATCTCGCCGATCTCCGGCGCGTCCATGCCTGTCCTGCGCAGGATCAGCGGCGTGTTGCCGATGGCGGCCGCATCGGGCGGGTCCGGGCTGTTGAGCAGCCGCACCGCGACGGTGCAGACCGAGCCCGCGAACTCGCAGTCCGTCACTTCGCCGAACAGCATGTCGGGTATGCCCGACATGCCTTCGCGCGAGGTCCGTTTGAGCAGGATCTGCTCGGGCCGCAGCATGATGCGGGCGACATCGCGCCGTCCCTTCGTGTCGACGGCGACGCGGCCGAGCCGCGATACGGCGAAGCCGTCCGCGATCCTGGCCGGCACGATGATGGCGTCGCCGAGGAACTCGGCGACCATCCTGTCCCTGGGTTGGAAATAGAGCTCGCGCGGCGTGCCGACTTGCGAGAACAGCCCTTCGCGCATCACCGCCACCTGGCTGGCGAAGGACAGCGCCTCGGCCTGGTCGTGCGTGACCAGGATGGTGGTGATGCCCGCCTCTTCCAGAAGCTCGGCCACCGCCTTGCGCATCGAAGCGCGAAGCCCGGTGTCTAGCGCCGAAAATGGTTCGTCGAGCAGCATCAGCCTGGGCTTCATCGCCATGGCGCGGGCAAGCGCCACGCGCTGCTGCTGGCCACCGGAAAGCTCGTGCGGCCGGCGCTTCAGGATCGCCTTGTCCAGCCCGACGATGTAGGCGAGCTCGACAATATGCTCGGTTCGCTTGTCGGCATTCCGCGGGATGCCGAAGCCGATATTGTCGGCGATGGTGAGATGCGGGAACAGGGCACCGTCCTGGGCCACCACGCCGATGCCGCGGCGATGCGCCGGCACGGCCGCGCCGCCATTGGCGAGCACCTTGCCGTCGAGCGTGATGCGGCCGCGATCCGGCGCCTCGAAGCCGGCGATCAGCCTGAGCAAGGTGGTCTTGCCGCAGCCGGACGGCCCGACGATCGCGGTGCGGCTGCCGCTTTCGACTTTCAGGTCGACGCCGGCGAGCGCCGTCACCGGGCCGTAGCTTTTCGCGACGCCGCTGAGTTCGAGAAAGCTCATCGTCCGGCCATCCGCTTCGACTGGATGTAGAGCCACCAGGTCATCGGCAACGACATCGCCACCATGATCAGCGCGTAAGGGGCGGCGGAGGCGTAGTCGATCTCGCCGCTATAGGACCAGAACGCCATCGCCAGCGTGCGGGTGCCGTTGGGCGCCAGCATCTGGGTGGCGGTGAGCTCGTTGGTGATGCCGAGCGCCACCATCGCCATGCCGGCCGCGGCGCCCGGGGCCGAAAGGCGGATGGTCGTCGACCACAGCGCATTGATCGGCGGACGGCCGAGGCTGGAGGCCGCGCGCTCCAGCTCCACCGGCGCCTGCGCGATCGAGGCACGCAGGCTTATCAGCGCGCGCGGCAGGAACATCAGCGCGTAACCGAACAGGATGGTGAACAGCGTCTGGTAGAGCGGCAGCGCGACGCGCACGGTGATGGTCACCAGTGCCAGCGCGATGACCACGCCCGGCAACGCGCCGACGATATAGTTGCAGCTCTCGAGCAGCCGTTGCAGCGGCCCCGGCGCGCGGATCGAGATCCAGGCCATGGGCATGGCGGCAATCGTTGCAAGCACCGCGCCGGCGATGGCGAGGAACAGCGTCTGGCCGAGCGCCAGGCCGATCTCGTCCCAACGCCAGACTTCCATGCCGCCGGCGAGCAGCCAGCGGCTGATCGTGACGAAGGGCACGCCGAGCGACAGCAGCGCGACGCCCGCCGGTAAAAGCAGGCATGGCAAGGCGGCGCGGCCGAGGCGAGCACGCTGCTGCTTGCGCGCGGCGCCGGAACCGACGCGGGCATAGCGCTCCTCGCCGCGGATCATCACCTCGAGGGCGAGCAGGAAAAGGCAGCATACCACCAGCACCGCAGCCAGCATGTTGGCCGCCGGACCGTTGAAGGTCGACTGGAACTGGTCGACGATCGCGGTGGTGAAGGTGTCGAAACGGATGAAGACATAGAGGCCGTATTCGGCAAGCAGATGCAGGCCGACCAGCAGCGAGCCGCCGCAGATGGCGAGCCTGAGCTGCGGCAGCACGACGCGCGCGAAGACCCGCCACGGGCCAAGACCGAGCGCTGCGGCCGCATCCTCCAGCGCCGGATCGAGGCGGCGCAGCGCGGCGGCGATCGGCAGGTAAAGGAATGGGAAATAAGCGATCACGGAGACCAGCACGCCGGCCCACAGCCCGTGCAGGCCCGGAACGAAGCTGATCCAGGCATAGGAGTGCACGAAAGCGGGGATGGCGAGCGGCGCGACCGAAAGCCACGACCACCAGCGGTTGCCGGGCAGGTCGCTGCGCTCGGTCAGCCAGGCCAGCACCACCGACAGCACGATCGCAATCGGCACGGCGATTGCGACAAGGAGCATGGTGTTGACCAGCAATTCGCCGACGCGCGGGCGGAAGATCAGCGCCACCACGGTGCCCCTGCCGGTCTGGATCGCGACCCAGACGATGAAGGCGAGCGGCAGCAGCGCGGTGAGCGAGACAAGGGCTGCGGCGAGCGTGATCCACGACACGGACCGGCGCTTCTTCATCCCGGTCGCCGGCAGCCTTGCCGGCGTCATGTCGAGCGCCGGTTGCATCAGGCAGGCCGCTGGGTCGCCTCCGCCTGCCGGCGGAAGCGGTGCGATGTGACACTCAGGCGGGTCGAAGCGCAGTCGATTATCATCGACGAAGCGATCTCCAAACAAAAACGCTCCCGCGGAAGGCAAATTCCCGCGGGAGCACGGTCGTTTGCCCTTTTAGGACGAACGCGAACTAAAGCAAGCCGGCTTGCGTCATCAGGTCGATGACCTTCTTGGAATTCAGCGTCGCCGGATCGACTTTCGGCGCCTGCAGGTCGGTCAGCGGCACCAGCTTAGGGTTGGACTGGACATCCTTGCCGATCGCATATTCATAGGACGTTCCGGTCTTCAGCACATCCTGGCCGCCCTTGCCGGTCACCCACTTCAGGAATGCCTGGGCTTCCTTCGGATGCTTGCTGGAAGCCAGCACGCCGCCGCCCGACACCGAAACGAAGGCGCCCGGATCCTGGTTCTTGAAATAGTGCAGGCCGACATTCCCGCTGTTCTCGCCAGTCTTGGCCTGATCGCCAAAATAGTAATAGTGGTAGATCACGCCGCCATCGATCTCGCCGGCATTGACCGCCTTCATCACCGTTGAGTTGCCCTTGTAGGCGGTGAAATTCTCCTTCATCGCCTTCAGCCAGTCGGCGGTAGCGGCCTCGCCCTTGAGCTCAAGCAGGGCGCTGACAATGGCCTGGAAGTCGGCGCCGGACGGCGAAGCGGCCCAGCGGCCCTTCCAGCTCGGATCGGCAAGGTCGAGCAGCGACTTCGGCAACTGGTCTTCCTTCAGCTTGGCCTTGTTATAGGCAAAGACGGTGCTGCGGGCGGCAACGCCGACCCACTTGCCAGTCGACGGCTGGTATTCCTGCGGCACCTGCGCCAGCGTATCGGCGTCGACCGGCGCGAACAGTCCGGCGGCCTCGACCAGCGCCATTGCCGGCGAATTCTCGGTCAGGAACACGTCGGCCGGCGAGGCCGCTCCCTCGGCGACGATCTGGTTGGAGAAGTCGCTGTCGCCGCCGTTGCGCAGCGTGACCTTGATGCCGGTTTCCTTGGTGAAGCCCGCTGCCCATTCCTTGGCGAGGCTCTCATGCTGGGCATTGTAGACAACGATACCTTGATCCTTGGCCATGGCGGAGCCTGCGGTCAGGCCGAGCGCCAGCGCGGCGCCGGCGAGCGTGGATAGGGCAATTTTCATGAGCATCGTCCTCAATTCGAGACAGGGGTTTTGGGCACGGCTGCACCTATCAATACATGATTGTAATAGTCAACATTGTGACCCTGCTTCAATCGGTCGCCGTCCGCAAACTTTCGTGATTTTGCGGTAGTTTGGCTTGGACATTATTTCGCCGGCCACGTAACAAACCAGGGCCGAGACGCGAACATTGGGGGTGAACTCTTGTGACCGGCAAGGACGAGGCCGAGCTTTCCCGGCTGCTCAGGGCCGCGATCGCGGGAGACGAAAGGGCTTATGCCGACTTTCTGCACGGGATCGCCGCCCTCGTTCGCGGCTTTGTCCGGCGCAAGATCGTTCAAGGCGGGGTCGATCCCGAGGATGTCGTGCAGGAAACCTTGCTGGCCATTCATGTCAAACGCCACACCTGGCGGCCGGATGCGCCGGTGCTGCCCTGGGTCTATGCGATCGCCCGTTTCAAGCTGATCGACGCGTTCCGCCGCCGCGGACGACGCATCGAGGTCGAGATCGACGAGATCGCGGAAACCTTCGCCGAGCCGGAGACGGAAACGGTGAGCGAGCGCGACATCAACCGGGCGCTAGACGGCCTGCCGCCGTCGCAACGCTCCGTCGTCTCCTTGATCTCGGTCGACGGGCAGTCGATCGGCGAGACGGCGGCCAAGCTCGGCATCAGCGAGACGGCGGTGCGCGTTTCGCTGCATCGCGGCCTGGCCGCGATCGCTAAAAGATTTGGACGAACAGCGACATGAGGACAGAGGATCTCATCAAGGCGCTCGACGCCGATGCCCGCGACGAGGCGATGCCGATGGGCAAAGCCTGGTGGCTGGCGGTCGGCGTGGCCGTGGTGATCGCGGCGGCGGTCTTCTTCGCGACCATCGGGCCGCGTCCCGACATCATGCCGGCCATGCACACGATGCGCTTCATGTCCAAATTCGTGTTCACGCTGACGCTCGCCGCCAGCGCCTTCGCGCTGATTCGCGCGCTGTCGATGCCGGGCGCCTCGACCAGGCGCGCAATGGCCTGGATGATTGCCGCGCCGCTTCTGGTGGTGCTGGCGGTGGTTCTCGAGCTTTTCGTCGTGCCGGAGGCCGATTGGGGCAAGCGGCTTATCGGCTCGAACATGATGATCTGCATGAGCTTCATTCCGCTGATCGGCATCGGCCCGCTGGCGATCTTCCTCGGCATGCTGCGCTATGGCGCGCCGACGCGGCCGGTGCTGGCGGGCGCGGTGGCGGGCCTGCTCGCGGGCGGGCTCGCGGCTACCTTCTACGCCGCGCATTGCTTCGACGATTCGCCGCTCTTCGTCGCCACCTGGTACACGGTCGCGATCGCCTTCCTCACCGCGCTCGGCGCGCTTGGCGGGCGGTTTTTCGTCCGCTGGTAGGATCACACACCGATCCTTCGGTACAGTTTTGAAACAGTACCTTAATCATACCGGCAATTGTTTGCCGGTTACCGGAGCGGCCGCTGCCGCTCGTGCAACCATTCCTTAAAATCGATCCGCCAGGGTTGTGGCAACGCGCAGTCGCGCATTGGGTGGGATCGCATTGTGGCGTGGTTGAGTTGGAAAGGTCCGCGGGCCGGCAAGCGCGCCGTGCCCGTCTTGATGGCAGCCGGACTCGTTGCCTTGACGGCATCGGTCCTGTTGCCGGCGCTGGAACTCGGCACTGACGCGATGAAGGTCTGCCTGCAGATATCCGTCGCCGTCACGGCCGTCACGCTGTTTGTCTCGGCGCTGTTCATCCGCAAAATCATCGACGACCGCCGGCAGATTGCCGAGAGCGAGCAACGCTTCCGCCGGGCCATGGAGGATTCGGCGATAGGCGTCGCCATTGTCGGCCTCGATGGCCGGATCGTTCAGGCCAACCCTGCCTTCGCCGACATGCTGGGATACACCCGCGCGGAGATCGAGGCGCTGACTTTCTTCCAGATCACGCATCCCGACGACCTGCAGATCGGCCGCGAGACGATGACGAGCCTGAAGGAAGGCAAGATCCACTCCTTCCATTTCGAGAAGCGGTATCTGCGCAAGGACGGCACCCCGGTCTGGGCGCAGCTCGCCGGCTCGGTCATCCGTGAAGAGGAGACAGGTCGTCCGCTCTATCTGGTGTCGCAGATCGAGGACATCGATGCGCGCAAGCAGGCCGAAGCGCGCATCGCCGAGGCAGAGGACCGGTGGAATTTCGCGCTCACCAGTGCCGGACAGGGTATCTGGAGCCTCGATATGCGCAAGGGCGGCACCACCTATTCCGATACCTGGGTGAAGATGCTGGGTTATGCCGATGGCGAGCTCGACGGCGACCCCGATCGCTGGCTGACCATGATCCATCCCGACGATCAGGAACGCGTCGCCGAGGCGGACCGCGCGCATCTTGCCGGCGAGACGCCCTTTTTCGAGGCCGAATTCCGGATGCGGCACAAGGACGGCCGCTGGGTCTGGATTCTCGACCGCGGCAAGGCGATCGAGCGCGACGGCGGGGGCCGGCTGATCCGGGCAATCGGCAGCCTGACCGATATCACGGAACGCAAGGAGGCCGAGGCGCGGCTGATGGTTTCGGCGGCTATGCTGGCCGACGAGAAAGAGCGTCTCAGGGTGACGCTGCAGTCGATCGGCGACGCGGTGATCTGCACCGATGCCGCCAACCGCATCACCTTCATGAACCCGGTCGCGGAAAAACTCACCGGCGTCGAAGTCGGCGAGGCCCTGGGCAAGCAGCTCGGCCATGTCTACTGGGCGGTCGACGAGGAAAGCGGACAGAAAATCGCGCTCTCGCGCCCTTCCACGAGCGAGCGGCCGCACTGCGACCAGAACACGCGCGCTGTCCTTGTCCGGCGCGACGACACGCGCTGCAGCATCCGCCAGGTGGTGTCGCCGATCATGAACGACCGCCACGAGTTCTGCGGCCTCGTCATCGTCTTCCAGGATTTCAGCGACGCGCGCGCCCTGCAGCGCCAGCTGTCCTACGCCGCCGCCCACGACGCGCTGACCGGGCTCGCCAATCGCTCGAGCTTCATCCGCATCATGGAGGACCTGGTCGACCAATGCCGCCTCAATGGCGGCGAGCATCAGTTCATGTTCGTCGATCTCGATCACTTCAAGGCGGTCAACGACACCGGCGGCCATGCCGCGGGCGATGCGCTGCTCAAGCGCGTGGCCGACGCCCTGCGCAATGTGCTTGGCCCGGAAGACATCGTTGCGCGGCTTGGCGGCGACGAGTTCGCCGTCGTCCTCAAATCGGGCGCCGCGGCGCACGGGCCGATTGCGGCGCGCTCGATCATCGACGCCATCGGCAACCTCGACTTCAGCTGGGACGGGCGCCCGCATTCGATCGGCGCCAGCATCGGGCTTGCGCCGATCCGCGCCGGTTGCGGCGAAGTGGACGAGATCATCGCCCGCGCCGACGCCGCCTGCTATGCCGCCAAGGCGGCCGGGCGCGGCTGCGTTTCCGCCGCGCCCGACGAAGACGAAATTTCGAAAGTCGGCGTGCCACCTCCGCCGCTCGCCGCGGCGTCCTGAGCCGTTTCGAAAGGGTTCAGCCGGGGAAGATCAGCGCGTCGGCACCGGATGGTCGCCGCGATAGTCGTAGAAGCCGCGGCCGGTCTTGCGGCCGAGCCAGCCGGCCTCGACATATTTCACCAGCAGCGGGCAGGGGCGGTATTTCGAATCCGACAGGCCCTCATGCAGCACCTGCATGATCGACAGGCAGGTGTCGAGGCCGATGAAGTCGGCAAGCTGCAGCGGTCCCATCGGGTGGTTGGCGCCGAGCCGCATGGCGGTATCGATGGCGTCGACCGTGCCGACGCCCTCATAGAGCGTGTAGATCGCCTCGTTGATCATCGGCAAAAGGATGCGGTTGACGATGAAGGCCGGGAAATCCTCGGAAACGGTGATCGTCTTGTCGAGGTGCTTCACATAGCTCTTGGCAGCCTCGAAGGTCTGGTCCTCCGTGGCGATACCGCGCACCAGCTCGACCAGCTTCATCACCGGCACCGGGTTCATGAAATGAATGCCGATGAAGCGTTC
This sequence comes from Mesorhizobium sp. B1-1-5, assembly GCF_006443065.1. Classification (NCBI taxonomy): domain Bacteria; kingdom Pseudomonadati; phylum Pseudomonadota; class Alphaproteobacteria; order Hyphomicrobiales; family Phyllobacteriaceae; genus Mesorhizobium; species Mesorhizobium sp. B1-1-5. Next base: position 74,021 of record NZ_VFWS01000017.1, read on the forward strand.
CGGCCGGTCGGTCTGCGCGGCAAGCCGGGTGATCGAGATCGACGAGGTGTTTGTCGCCAGGATCGCTTCCGGGTTGAGCTGCGGGCAAAGCTGCGCGTAGATCTTGCGCTTGACCGTCTCGTCCTCGGTCGCCGCTTCGATCACCAGATCGGCGGCCGCGAGATCGGCCATGGTCGGGGCGGCGGAAATACGCGCCATTGCTTCGTTGCGCGCCTTCTCCTCGAGTTTGCCGGAACCGACCTGGCGCGCCATGTTGCCGCTGATGGTGGCGATGCCCTTCTCGATACGGTCGGGCGACACGTCGTGGATCATGACCTTGTAGCCGCCCAGCGCCGAGACATGGGCGATACCGCCACCCATCTGACCCGCGCCGACAATGCCGATCGTCTCGATCTTGCTCATGACCCCGATCCCGTCCGGAGCATCTTCCGCTTCTTGAAGCGCGGAAACGCTCCTGTTGTTCATTTCCTGCAATCCGGACGCAAAACCGCCGGATTGGCTTCAGGCCTTGATGGCCCGCTTTTTGTGCAGTGCAAACTAAAAGGGCGGGGCGACTTCGTCTACCCCACCCTTCCGATTTTAATATGCCAGAACCGGTGGCGTCAAAGCGCCTTTTGCAGCTCCGGCAGGATGACGAAGAGATCGCCGACCAGGCCGTAATCGGCGACCTGGAAGATCGGGGCTTCCTCGTCCTTGTTGATGGCGACGATCACCTTCGAATCCTTCATGCCGGCCAGGTGCTGGATGGCGCCGGAAATGCCGACGGCGATGTAGAGGTCGGGCGCGACCACCTTGCCGGTCTGGCCGACCTGCCAGTCGTTCGGCGCATAGCCGGCATCGACCGCGGCTCGGCTTGCGCCGACCGCGGCGCCGAGCTTGTCGGCGACCGGCAGGATGACTTCCTGGAACTTCTCCGAGGAACCAAGCGCGCGGCCGCCCGAGATGATGATCTTGGCCGACGTCAGCTCCGGACGGTCGTTCTCGGAGAGCTTGTTCTCGATGAAAGAGGAGAGGCCTGGATTGGCGGCGGCGTTGACCGTCTCGACCGCGGCCGAGCCGCCTTCCGGCGCCGCCGCGAAGGACGCGGTTCGCACCGTGATGACCTTCTTGGCGTCGGTCGACTGCACGGTCTGGATGGCATTGCCGGCATAGATCGGCCGCTTGAAGGTGTCGGGCGAGACCACCTCGATGATCTCGGACATCTGGGCGACGTCGAGGAGTGCCGCCACGCGCGGCGCGATGTTCTTGCCCGACGAGGTGGCCGGCGCGACGATCGCGTCATAGGAGCCGGCGAGCGAGACGACCAGCGCCGCCGTCGGCTCGGCGAGACGCTCGGCAAGCTCGTCGGCCTCGGCGAGCAGCACCTTGCGCACGCCCTTCAGCTTGGCAGCGGCATCGGCAGCTGCCTTGGCGCCCTTGCCGGCCACCAGCACGTCGACATCGGAGCCGATCTGGAGAG
>NZ_VFWS01000170.1:0-8750 GCF_006443065.1 Mesorhizobium sp. B1-1-5
CGGGCGCAGGAGGATATCTGAGGGCTCTGGACCGATCATGAGGGCGGTTTCCCCTTCTCCCCTTGTGGGAGAAGGTGTCGCCGAAGGCGCGGGGTGTTCCAGCTTGACACGGACTTAAGCCGGCATTGAGTGCGACGGTAGAGGTCGCCAGCGTCTCACTCCGCTGGAACACCCCTCATCCGTCTCTGCGCTTCGCGCCGATCCACCTTCTCCCACAAGGGGAGAAGGAAGAAGCGCCACGGCCGAAGGCCGAGCCCGCGACTGCGGGCCGCCGGTCGTCCGGCGCCCCCGCGCAGGGCCAGCCGCGGCAGCGGCGATACGGCCCGTGAGCGAAAACCAAACGGCCGAAGGCCGAGCCTGCGACCGCAGGCCGCCGTTCGTCCGGCGCGCCCGCGCAGGGCCAGCCGCGGCAGCGGCGATACGGCCCGTGAGCGAAAACAAACTGCCGTCAGGCCGCCTTCTTCTTGGGCTGGATCAGGCCGCGCTCGACCAGGAGCTCGGCGATCTGCACGGCGTTGAGCGCCGCGCCCTTGCGCAGATTGTCGGAAACGACCCACATCGACAGGCCGTTGTCGACGGTCGAATCCTCGCGGATGCGCGAGATGAAGGTGGCGTCCTCGCCGGCCGATTCCAGCGGCGTGATATAGCCGCCGTTCTCGCGCTTATCGAGCACCTGGCATCCGGGCGCCTCGCGCAGGATGTCGCGCGCCTCATCCGCGGTGATCGGCTTCTCGAACTCGATGTTGACCGCTTCCGAATGGCCGATGAACACCGGCACGCGCACGCAGGTCGCCGTCAGCTTGATCTTGGGGTCGAGCATCTTCTTGGTCTCGGCCACCATCTTCCACTCTTCCTTGGTGAAACCGTCATCGAGGAAGACATCGATATGCGGGATGACGTTGAAGGCGATGCGCTTGGTGAACTTCTTGACGTCGACCTGGTCTGCGACGAACACGGCGCGGGTCTGGGTGAACAGCTCGTCCATGCCTTCCTTGCCGGCGCCCGACACCGACTGGTAGGTGGCGACGACGACCCGCTTGATGGTGGCGACGTCATGCAGCGGCTTCAGCGCCACGACAAGCTGCGCGGTCGAGCAGTTCGGGTTGGCGATGATGTTCCTGCGCGTGAACAGCGAGATCGCGTCCGGGTTCACTTCCGGCACGATCAGCGGCACGTCCTGATCGTAGCGGAAGGCCGACGAGTTATCGATGACGACGCAGCCCTGCTTGCCGATCTTCGGCGACCATTCCTTCGACACATTGCCGCCCGCCGACATGACGCAGATGTCGGTGTCGGAAAAATCATACTGGTCGAGCGCCTTGACCTTCAGCGTGCGGTCGCCGAAGGACACTTCGGTGCCCTGGCTGCGTCGCGACGCCAACGCCACCACTTCGCTCACCGGGAAGCCGCGCTCGTCCAGAATGTTGAGCATTTCGCGGCCCACATTGCCCGTGGCGCCGACTACCGCAACCTTGAAACTCATAAGATCTCCTGTCCCTCTCCGCTTGGTTGTTGGAGAAACCCGCCGGCCTCATGCGGGTTCCGTCCCCCGGGCCGGACCCGGGAGAGGGTGGTTAGGCCAAGGGAATCACACCGTTTTGGTGGTGGTTTTGCCGGTTTTCTTGGCCAAGAATGGGGTTTTGCTGGAACGGACGGACGCGTCTGAACGCCCGGCCCAATGGTTCACATTGTGGCTGGGGGTATCGAATGCAAGAAGAGCCATCAAAAGGCCGCGCATCGAAAAAGATCCCGTTCGAAGCGGGCTTTTACGCGGTTTGGTAAAAGAGTCAATCGGCGCAGCGCTTCTCCTTCTCCCCTTGTGGGGTGAGAAGCGGTCCGCGTTAGCGGACGAAAAGCCAATTGCTTGGCTTTTCGAGCTTCGAACGCCCTGAGCCTGCGAAGGGCCGGGTGGTGGATCGGCGCGCGGCGCCGAGACGGATGAGGGGTGTTCCAGCGGAGTGAGACGCTGGCTTTCCCTGGAGCACCCCTCATCCGGCCGCTTCGCGGCCACCTTCTCCCACAAGGGGAGAAGGGAGAGGCGGTGCCGCCTGCTCTGTACAATGGCGGCTGCAGGAAGTACGAACGGCCCAAATACCGTTGGCTGGCGCAGTGCCGGCCTTGTGCTCCATGACGAGCGCAGAACCCCGAATTCCGAAAGAAGAAAATGTCCAGTTTCGAAACGATTGTTCCTGCGCTGGCGCAAGCGCTGGAAAAACGCGGCTATGTCGCGCTGACGCCGGTGCAGAAGGCGGTGCTTGGGCCGGAGCTCGGCGAGGCCGACGCGCTGGTATCGGCGCAGACCGGCTCCGGCAAGACCGTCGCCTTCGGCCTTGCCGTGGCGCCGACGCTGCTCGGCGCTGAGCGGTTTGCTCGGGCCGGTGCGCCGCTCGGCCTGGTCGTGGCGCCGACGCGCGAGCTGGCGCTGCAGGTGCGGCGCGAGCTGGAATGGCTTTACGAGCTGACCGGCGCCGAGATCGCCTCCTGCGTCGGCGGCATGGATATGCGCACCGAGCGGCGCGCGCTGGAACGCGGCGCCCATATCGTCGTCGGCACGCCCGGCCGGCTGCGCGACCACATCACGCGCGGCGCGCTCGACATGTCGGCGCTGAAGGCGGTGGTGCTGGACGAGGCCGACGAGATGCTCGACCTCGGCTTCCGCGAGGACCTCGAATTCATTCTCGACGCAGCGCCCGCCGGGCGCCGCACGCTGATGTTTTCCGCCACCGTGCCGCGCTCCATCGCCACGCTGGCGAAGAGTTACCAGCGCGACGCCGTGCGCATCTCGGCCGGCGGCGGGGAAAAGCAGCATCTCGACATCGAGTACCGGGCGCTTTCCGTCGCGCCCGCCGATCGCGAGAACGCCATCATCAACGTGCTGCGCTACTACGAGGCAGGCAACGCGATGGTGTTCTGCAACACCCGCGCCGCCGTCAACCATCTTACAGCGCGCTTCAACAACCGCAATTTTGCGGTGGTGGCGCTGTCCGGCGAGCTCAGCCAGAACGAGCGCAGCCACGCCCTGCAGGCGATGCGCGACGGCCGTGCCAAAGTCTGCATCGCCACGGACGTCGCGGCGCGCGGCATCGACCTGCCCAATCTCGATCTCGTCATCCACGCCGACCTGCCGAGCAATCCGGAGACGCTGCTGCATCGCAGCGGCCGCACCGGGCGCGCCGGCCGCAAGGGCGTCAGCGCGCTGATCGTGCCGGGCAATGCACGCCGGCGCACAGAGCGGCTGCTCGCCAATGCCGGCCTGACCGCGGCCTGGGCGAGCCCGCCCTCGGCCGACGAGGTGCTGCGGCGCGACGACGAGCGCATCCTGGCCGATCCTTCCTTCGGCGAGCCGGTGAAGGAGGAAGAGCGCGACTTCGCCACGGCGCTTCTCGAACGGCATGGCGCCGAGCTGGTGGCCGCCGCTTTCGTGCGGCTTTGCCGGGCAAGCCGCTCGGCGCCTGAGGACCTGATCGATGTCGCGCCCTTCGCGCCATCAAAGGAGAAGTTCGCGCGCCGGGAAGAAATCTCGGGTCGCGGGGAAGAAACAACGGGCCGCCGTGACGATTTCGGCGACAGCGTCTGGTTCTCGCTGTCGGTCGGCCGCCGGCAGAATGCCGAGCCGCGCTGGCTGATCCCGATGCTGTGCCGCACCGCCGGCATGTCCAAGCGCGAGATCGGCGCCATCAAGATGCAGCCGGAAGAGACCTTCGTGCAGATCGCCGCGGACTGGGCCGACCGGTTCGTCGCCGCGATCGGCCCCGACCGCAAGCTGCAGGGCAACATCGCGGTCAGGCGGATCGACGGCACGCCGGACCTGTCGCGCGCCGGCTACCAGCCGCCGAGGCCGGAGAAAAAGCCGCATCGCGGCAAGCGGTCTTTCGACCAAGGCGCGCCCGGATTCGAGAAGCGAGCGCCAAACGAGCGTCAGCCTGCTACGGCGCTGGACACCTGGGCGAAGAAACCCGGCAAGGCGAAATTCGACAAGCCAAAGTTCGACGGGCCGAAATCCGACCAGCCGGCAAAGCGAAAGAAGCAGAAGAAGCGGCCAGCGTAGGATCGCGACGGAAGGCGGAGGCAGGCCCTCGGCGAATGCTCGGCGCTCTCTTTCGGCGGCAAATGGCAACCTTCGAGATTGGCCGGAGCGTCCGAACTTCGTCATTCTATGGCGGAGCAAGGAGCGAAGCGACGCAGCGCAGACCATAGAATCCATTCCGTGACCTAGGAGCGTCGCAGCGGTGCAGAAAGCCCTCGTTCTGCACCGCCTCTATCCTTCGGGCGAGGTCACGGAATGGATCCTCGGGTCTGCGCGACCGCTTCGCTCCCGCTCCGCCCGTGGATGACGAAGTTCGGACGCTCCGGCCAATCTCGAAGGTTGCCATTTGCCCGGCGCACGCCGCGAGCCGGCAGCCACCACGCCTTCGTCATTCTATGGCGGAGCAAGGAGCGAAGCGACGCAGCGCAGACCATAGAATCCATTCCGTGACCTATGAGCGTCGCAGCGGTGCAGAAAAGCCCTCGTTCTCCACCGCCTCTACCCTTCGCGCGAGGTCACGGAATGGATCCTCGGGTCTGCGCGTCCGCTTCGCTCCCGCTCCGCCCGTGGATGACGAAGTTCGGACGCTCCGGCCAATCTCGAAGGTTGCCATTTGCCGCCGAAAGAGAGCGCCGAGCATTCGCCGAGGGCCTGCCTCCGCCTTCCGTCGCGATCCTACGCTGGCCGCTTCTTCTGCTTCTTTCGCTTTGCCGGCTGGTCGGATTTCGGCCCGTCGAACTTTGGCTTGTCGAATTTCGCCTTGCCGGGTTTCTTCGCCCAGGTGTCCAGCGCCGTAGCAGGCTGACGCTCGTTTGGCGCTCGCTTCTCGAATCCGGGCGCGCCTTGGTCGAAAGACCGCTTGCCGCGATGCGGCTTTTTCTCCGGCCTCGGCGGCTGGTAGCCGGCGCGCGACAGGTCCGGCGTGCCGTCGATCCGCCTGACCGCGATGTTGCCCTGCAGCTTGCGGTCGGGGCCGATCGCGGCGACGAACCGGTCGGCCCAGTCCGCGGCGATCTGCACGAAGGTCTCTTCCGGCTGCATCTTGATGGCGCCGATCTCGCGCTTGGACATGCCGGCGGTGCGGCACAGCATCGGGATCAGCCAGCGCGGCTCGGCATTCTGCCGGCGGCCGACCGACAGCGAGAACCAGACGCTGTCGCCGAAATCGTCACGGCGGCCCGTTGTTTCTTCCCCGCGACCCGAGATTTCTTCCCGGCGCGCGAACTTCTCCTTTGATGGCGCGAAGGGCGCGACATCGATCAGGTCCTCAGGCGCCGAGCGGCTTGCCCGGCAAAGCCGCACGAAAGCGGCGGCCACCAGCTCGGCGCCATGCCGTTCGAGAAGCGCCGTGGCGAAGTCGCGCTCTTCCTCCTTCACCGGCTCGCCGAAGGAAGGATCGGCCAGGATGCGCTCGTCGTCGCGCCGCAGCACCTCGTCGGCCGAGGGCGGGCTCGCCCAGGCCGCGGTCAGGCCGGCATTGGCGAGCAGCCGCTCTGTGCGCCGGCGTGCATTGCCCGGCACGATCAGCGCGCTGACGCCCTTGCGGCCGGCGCGCCCGGTGCGGCCGCTGCGATGCAGCAGCGTCTCCGGATTGCTCGGCAGGTCGGCGTGGATGACGAGATCGAGATTGGGCAGGTCGATGCCGCGCGCCGCGACGTCCGTGGCGATGCAGACTTTGGCACGGCCGTCGCGCATCGCCTGCAGGGCGTGGCTGCGCTCGTTCTGGCTGAGCTCGCCGGACAGCGCCACCACCGCAAAATTGCGGTTGTTGAAGCGCGCTGTAAGATGGTTGACGGCGGCGCGGGTGTTGCAGAACACCATCGCGTTGCCTGCCTCGTAGTAGCGCAGCACGTTGATGATGGCGTTCTCGCGATCGGCGGGCGCGACGGAAAGCGCCCGGTACTCGATGTCGAGATGCTGCTTTTCCCCGCCGCCGGCCGAGATGCGCACGGCGTCGCGCTGGTAACTCTTCGCCAGCGTGGCGATGGAGCGCGGCACGGTGGCGGAAAACATCAGCGTGCGGCGCCCGGCGGGCGCTGCGTCGAGAATGAATTCGAGGTCCTCGCGGAAGCCGAGGTCGAGCATCTCGTCGGCCTCGTCCAGCACCACCGCCTTCAGCGCCGACATGTCGAGCGCGCCGCGCGTGATGTGGTCGCGCAGCCGGCCGGGCGTGCCGACGACGATATGGGCGCCGCGTTCCAGCGCGCGCCGCTCGGTGCGCATATCCATGCCGCCGACGCAGGAGGCGATCTCGGCGCCGGTCAGCTCGTAAAGCCATTCCAGCTCGCGCCGCACCTGCAGCGCCAGCTCGCGCGTCGGCGCCACGACCAGGCCGAGCGGCGCACCGGCCCGAGCAAACCGCTCAGCGCCGAGCAGCGTCGGCGCCACGGCAAGGCCGAAGGCGACGGTCTTGCCGGAGCCGGTCTGCGCCGATACCAGCGCGTCGGCCTCGCCGAGCTCCGGCCCAAGCACCGCCTTCTGCACCGGCGTCAGCGCGACATAGCCGCGTTTTTCCAGCGCTTGCGCCAGCGCAGGAACAATCGTTTCGAAACTGGACATTTTCTTCTTTCGGAATTCGGGGTTCTGCGCTCGTCATGGAGCACAAGGCCGGCACTGCGCCAGCCAACGGTATTTGGGCCGTTCGTACTTCCTGCAGCCGCCATTGTACAGAGCAGGCGGCACCGCCTCTCCCTTCTCCCCTTGTGGGAGAAGGTGGCCGCGAAGCGGCCGGATGAGGGGTGCTCCAGGGAAAGCCAGCGTCTCACTCCGCTGGAACACCCCTCATCCGTCTCGGCGCCGCGCGCCGATCCACCACCCGGCCCTTCGCAGGCTCAGGGCGTTCGAAGCTCGAAAAGCCAAGCAATTGGCTTTTCGTCCGCTAACGCGGACCGCTTCTCACCCCACAAGGGGAGAAGGAGAAGCGCTGCGCCGATTGACTCTTTTACCAAACCGCGTAAAAGCCCGCTTCGAACGGGATCTTTTTCGATGCGCGGCCTTTTGATGGCTCTTCTTGCATTCGATACCCCCAGCCACAATGTGAACCATTGGGCCGGGCGTTCAGACGCGTCCGTCCGTTCCAGCAAAACCCCATTCTTGGCCAAGAAAACCGGCAAAACCACCACCAAAACGGTGTGATTCCCTTGGCCTAACCACCCTCTCCCGGGTCCGGCCCGGGGGACGGAACCCGCATGAGGCCGGCGGGTTTCTCCAACAACCAAGCGGAGAGGGACAGGAGATCTTATGAGTTTCAAGGTTGCGGTAGTCGGCGCCACGGGCAATGTGGGCCGCGAAATGCTCAACATTCTGGACGAGCGCGGCTTCCCGGTGAGCGAAGTGGTGGCGTTGGCGTCGCGACGCAGCCAGGGCACCGAAGTGTCCTTCGGCGACCGCACGCTGAAGGTCAAGGCGCTCGACCAGTATGATTTTTCCGACACCGACATCTGCGTCATGTCGGCGGGCGGCAATGTGTCGAAGGAATGGTCGCCGAAGATCGGCAAGCAGGGCTGCGTCGTCATCGATAACTCGTCGGCCTTCCGCTACGATCAGGACGTGCCGCTGATCGTGCCGGAAGTGAACCCGGACGCGATCTCGCTGTTCACGCGCAGGAACATCATCGCCAACCCGAACTGCTCGACCGCGCAGCTTGTCGTGGCGCTGAAGCCGCTGCATGACGTCGCCACCATCAAGCGGGTCGTCGTCGCCACCTACCAGTCGGTGTCGGGCGCCGGCAAGGAAGGCATGGACGAGCTGTTCACCCAGACCCGCGCCGTGTTCGTCGCAGACCAGGTCGACGTCAAGAAGTTCACCAAGCGCATCGCCTTCAACGTCATCCCGCATATCGATGTCTTCCTCGATGACGGTTTCACCAAGGAAGAGTGGAAGATGGTGGCCGAGACCAAGAAGATGCTCGACCCCAAGATCAAGCTGACGGCGACCTGCGTGCGCGTGCCGGTGTTCATCGGCCATTCGGAAGCGGTCAACATCGAGTTCGAGAAGCCGATCACCGCGGATGAGGCGCGCGACATCCTGCGCGAGGCGCCCGGATGCCAGGTGCTCGATAAGCGCGAGAACGGCGGCTATATCACGCCGCTGGAATCGGCCGGCGAGGACGCCACCTTCATCTCGCGCATCCGCGAGGATTCGACCGTCGACAACGGCCTGTCGATGTGGGTCGTTTCCGACAATCTGCGCAAGGGCGCGGCGCTCAACGCCGTGCAGATCGCCGAGCTCCTGGTCGAGCGCGGCCTGATCCAGCCCAAGAAGAAGGCGGCCTGACGGCAGTTTGTTTTCGCTCACGGGCCGTATCGCCGCTGCCGCGGCTGGCCCTGCGCGGGCGCGCCGGACGAACGGCGGCCTGCGGTCGCAGGCTCGGCCTTCGGCCGTTTGGTTTTCGCTCACGGGCCGTATCGCCGCTGCCGCGGCTGGCCCTGCGCGGGGGCGCCGGACGACCGGCGGCCCGCAGTCGCGGGCTCGGCCTTCGGCCGTGGCGCTTCTTCCTTCTCCCCTTGTGGGAGAAGGTGGATCGGCGCGAAGCGCAGAGACGGATGAGGGGTGTTCCAGCGGAGTGAGACGCTGGCGACCTCTACCGTCGCACTCAATGCCGGCTTAAGTCCGTGTCAAGCTGGAACACCCCGCGCCTTCGGCGACACCTTCTCCCACAAGGGGAGAAGGGGAAACCGCCCTCATGATCGGTCCAGAGCCCTCAGATATCCTCCTGCGCCCG
>NZ_VFWS01000171.1:0-8731 GCF_006443065.1 Mesorhizobium sp. B1-1-5
GGGGCTAATTTCGCATGACGGCGTTCCTTCGCCCCCCTCTCTGTCCTGCCGGACATCTCCCCCTCAAGGGGGGAGATTGGCAGCTTCTGCGGCCGCGCCTCACTTGCGACATCGAAGATTGGCGAAGGCCGCGATGACAGCTGATCTCCCCCCTTGAGGGGGAGATGTCCGGCAGGACAGAGAGGGGCGCGAAGGAACTCGGCATATCCTCATTTGGGATGGCTTTGTAGCCATGACCACCTTCACCCCATCTTCCTCCGCCGAAACCCTCTCCACCATCCAATGGGCAGCCGCCGAGGAAACGCCGCTCGAAATCCTCGGCCATGGCTCGAAGCGCGGCATCGGCCGCCCATTGCAGACCGAACACACACTCGACTTGTCGCGCCTCACCGGGGTCACTCTCTACGAACCGGCCGAACTGGTGCTGTCGGCCCGCGCCGGCACATCGCTCGCCGAGATCGAAAAATTGCTTGCCGAGAACGGCCAGCAATTCGCGTTTGAGCCGATGGACTACGGCCCGTTGCTCGGCGGCGAGCCGGGCCAAGGGGGCAAGAACGGCACGATCGGCGGCGTGCTGGCTTCGAATCTGTCCGGCCCCCGTCGTCTCAAGGCAGGTGCGGCGCGCGACCATATCCTTGGCGTCGCCGCCGTTTCCGGACGCGGCGAAGCCTTCAAGTCGGGCGGCCGCGTGGTCAAGAACGTCACCGGCTACGACCTCTCCAAGCTGATGGCCAACAGCTGGGGCACGCTGGCCGTGCTCACCGACGTCACCTTCAAGGTCCTGCCGGCAGCGGAGACGGAAGTGACCTTGGCCATACGCGGCCTGCTCGATGACGCGGCCGTCGCCGCCATGGCGCTGGCGCTGGGCTCCAGTGCCGAAGTTTCGAGCGCCGCGCATCTGCCGGAACGGATCGCCGCGAAGGTCGCCGGCGGCAAGCATGGCAGCGATGCCGCCACGCTGTTGCGGGTCGAGGGATTTGGCCCGTCGGTCGTCTATCGGATCGAAGCGCTGAGGCAACTGCTCGGCAAGGCCGGGCCGATCGAGGAGATCGCCGGCGAGGCCTCGAAGGCGATCTGGCGCGACATTCGCGATTGCCGGCCCTTCGCCGATGGCGGCGCGCGGCCGGTTTGGCGCGTCTCGATGGCGCCGTCTCAGGCGCATCACATGGTGATGGCGCTGCGTATGGAGGCGGCGGTCGATGCCTTCTATGACTGGCAGGGCGGCCTGGTGTGGCTGTCGATGCGCGAGAACGACCCGGAAGCCGAGTTGCTGCGCGGACTGATCCGCAAATATGGCGGCGGCCATGCGACGCTGGTGCGCGCATCCGCACCGCACCGCGCGGCGCTTCCTGTCTTCGAACCGCAGCCGCCGCATCTGGCTGCGCTGTCGGCGCGGCTCAAGGCCGAGTTCGATCCCAAGCAGATTCTCAACCCCGGCCGCATGGCCTAAAGCAATTCCAGGAAAAGTGTGAAACGGTTTTCCGTCCGGAATTGCGTCTAACAGAGACGGAAAAATGCAGACCAATTTCTCCGCCGCACAGCTTTCCGATCCGCATGTCGCGGAATCGGAAAAGATCCTGCGCAAATGCGTGCATTGCGGCTTCTGCACCGCCACCTGTCCGACCTATGTGACGCTGGGCAATGAGCTCGATTCGCCGCGCGGCCGCATCTACCTGATCAAGGACATGTTGGAGAACGGCCGCCCGGCTGACAAGGAGATCGTCACCCATATCGACCGCTGCCTGTCGTGCCTTGCCTGCATGACGACCTGCCCCTCGGGGGTGAACTACATGCATCTGGTCGACCACGCCCGCGCTCACATTCAGGAAACCTACAAGCGCCCGCTGCTCGACCGGCTGAAGCGCGCAATGCTGGCCTTCGTGCTGCCTTACCCGAATCGCTTCCGCGCCGCGCTGAAGTTCGCCGGGCTTGGCCGGCCGTTCATCGGCCTGTTCGAGAAACTGCCGGCGCTGAAGCCGGTCGCGGCCATGCTGAAGCTCGCGCCGCCGGCGATCCCGCCGGCATCGCCGATGGCTTCGCCCGCCACGCATGCCGGGAAAGGCGCAAGGCGCGGCCGCGTCGCGATCCTCACCGGCTGCGCGCAGTCCGTGCTCGATCCCGCGATCAACGAGGCGACTATCTCTTTGCTGACCAGGCTCGGCGTCGAGGTGGTGGTGCCGGAGGGCGAGGGCTGCTGCGGCGCGCTCGTCCATCACATGGGCCGCGAAGGTCAGGCCCTTGCCTCGGCAAGACAGAATGTCGACGTCTGGACACGCGCCATCGAGCAGGGCGGGCTCGACGCTATTATCATCACAGCCTCCGGCTGCGGCACGACGATCAAGGATTACGGCTTCATGCTGCGCCTCGATCCCGCCTATGCCGAAAAGGCGGCGCGCGTCTCGGCATTGGCCAAGGACGTCACCGAATATCTCGCCGCTCTCGACCTGCCCGAGCCGGTGCGCAAGCCGGGCACGGTCGTCGCCTATCATTCCGCCTGTTCCATGCAGCATGGCCAGAAGATCACGCGCCAGCCGAAGGAGCTTCTGGCCAAGGCGGGCTTTGTCGTGCGCGAGCCGCGCGAGGGGCATCTGTGCTGCGGCTCGGCCGGCACCTACAACATCCTGCAGCCCGACATTTCGGCTAAATTGCGCGACCGCAAGGTCAAAAACATCGAAGCGACCGGCGCTTCAGTCGTTGCCACCGGCAACATCGGCTGCATCACGCAGATAACATCCGCCGCGAAGCTGCCGGTGGTGCATACGATCAAGCTGCTTGACTGGGCCTATGGCGGTCCGAAGCCCGAGGGTGTTTCTGAGCGAGTGCTTGCGGCCGCAGAGTGATCCTCGTCGCAGGCGCCCCCTCATCCGGCCGCTTTGCGGCCACCTTCTCCCCGAGGGGAGAAGAGTTTGGCGCTGGCGCTGGCAGTCTCCTCTCCCCTTGGGGAGAGGTCGGCCCAGCGAAGCGGAGGCTGGGTGAGGGGGCGTGTCGGCCTATTCCGCCGCGAGCTGATCCGGCACGCCGTAGGTCGCGCGGTAGAGCGCGCGCTGGCGGTTGAGCGCCACCATGGTGTTGCGCAACAGGATCGCGACCGTGAGCGGGCCGACGCCGCCCGGCACCGGCGTGATCCAGGACGCCACTTCCTTGATGCTGTCGGTGTCGACGTCGCCGACGATGCGGCTTTCGCCGTCAGGCCCGACCTCGGAATTGATGCCGATGTCGATGACGGCGGCGCCCGGCTTCACCATGTCGGCCTTGATCAGCCGCGGCTTGCCGACGGCGACGAACAGCGCGTCGGCGCGCCGCGCATGGGCGGCCAGCGAGCGTGTCATGTGGTGGCACACCGTCACCGTCGCGCCCTCGCTCATCAACAGGAAGGCTATCGGCTTGCCGACGATCTCCGAATGGCCGACGACGACCACTTCGAGCCCCTTGAGCTCGAGGCCGGTCTCCTTCAGCAGTTCGACCGAGGCCGCCGCCGTGCAGGGCGCCAGGTCGAGCTGGTTATAGACGATGTTGCCGATCGAGGCCGGGTGCATGCCCTCGACGTCCTTCAGCGGATGCACCGCCGCCTGTAGCGTCTTGATCGGGATATGCGCCGGCACCGGCCGCTGGATGATGATGCCGGTGACGCGCGGGTCGGCATTGAGGCCATGGATGGCGGCCTCCAACTCGCCCGCCGTGATGTCGGCGGCAAAGCGCCGCTCCTCGAAGCTGATGCCGGCAAGGGCTGCCTTGGCGCGCTGGTTGCGCACATAGACGTCGACCGCGGCAGTATCGCCCACGGTGATCGAGACAAGCTTCGGCGGAAAGCCTTCGGCCGTGGCGATCGCTGCGTCCTCGCGCACCGAAGCGATGATGCGCTGGGCGACCGGGCCGCCTTTCAGGTAGCGGCTGTCGTCGGTCCGGGTCATGGCTGGCACCTCTGCCTTCTGAAGCAATTCCGAGGACAAGCGCAACAGCGGCTTTCTGTCTGGAATTGCGCAACAATTGAGATTTTGTGCGCTGCAATAGCAGAACAGCGCCGGGAAATCAGCCCCGAAAGCGAAACCGTCTGCTTTGCGGGCGACTTGCAGCGTCATGCATCGAAAAAACAAAAAAACGAAAAAGGCAGCGCGGTTTCCCTGCGCTGCCTTTTCGCGACTGGCCGTATCCCCACACGGCCCGTCCCCCGTAAACCCTTCATCGGTTAAAGCACATCCCGCGGGATAGCACTATGACTTGGCTGCAACAGCATCAGACAAAAGTGCTGCGCCGTCTAACCGGCTGATTCGCTATGACTATATCACCTCGACCGTAGTTCCGACATTCACGCGCTCGTAGAGGTCGACGACATCTTCGTTGCGCATGCGGATGCAGCCGGAAGACACCGCGCCGCCGATCGTCCAGGGCTGGTTGGTGCCGTGGATGCGGTATTCGGTAGTGCCGAGATAGAGCGCGCGCGCGCCGAGCGGGTTCTCGATGCCGCCGGCGAGATAGGTCGGCAGGTAACGGCCCTTGGCCGCCTCGCGCTTGATCATCTCCGCCGGCGGGCGCCATTCCGGCCAGACCTTCTTGTCGGTGATCTTGTGGGTGCCCGACCATTCGAAGCCGGGCTTGCCGGTGCCGACGCCGTAGCGCCGCGCCTTGCCGTTCTTCTCGACCAGGAAGAGGAAGTTCTGGTGCGTATCGATGACGATGGTGCCCGGCTTCGCCGGCCCGTCATAGGCGACTTCCTGAGGCAGGTAGACCGGATTGATCTGCGGCCGCATCACCATGCGCTTGGCCGGCTGCTGCACGGCCGCCGTGCGCTGCTGGTCGGGCTGAGCCTGGAAGATGCGTCGCAGCGGCGGCTGCGCTGCCTGCCGCGCCGGGCGCACGATGCCCGGCGCGTGGCCAAGCTGCAGCACCCAGGGCGCCGAAAGGTCGGGGCTCACCATCACCGGCGGCCGGTCGGCATAACGGTCGTTGGCAAGGGAAGTCGTGGCGCCGGCGGCAAGAACCGCTGCGGCACCTAGCAGGGAACAAAACGCTGTCTTCATGGGAACGCACCTTGATCGAACTCATCCGGGGCGGCGAGGGCGCCCTCGGTTTCGCGATCCTTGGCGTGGAGCGGCAAGCAAAACATGAATCGGAATGCGTAAAATGCCGCTTTGTCAGTAAACCTTTTGGTGTGGTTACCGGGCGGTTCAGGAATCTGGTAAAGCCACGGTAAAAGCGGCGCTGAAGCGCATTAACAAATGGATCTGCTGACGATGGCGACTGAAAGTGCCGGCATTCTGGATGGCCCCGACGGCAGGGCGCGCTGCTTCTGGCATGGCAATTTGCCGGACTATCTCCACTACCACGATTACGAATGGGGCCGGCCGGTGACGGATGATCGCCGGCTGTTCGAAAAGATCTGCCTCGAAGGCTTCCAATCGGGCTTGTCGTGGCTGACCATCCTGCGCAAGCGCGAGAATTTCCGCGAGGCCTTCGCCGGTTTCGACTTCGACAAGGTGGCGGCGTTCACAGACGCTGATGTCGAGCGCCTGCTCGGCAATGCCGGCATCATCCGCCACCGCGGCAAGATCGTTTCGACCATCAACAACGCCAAACGCGCCCGCGAGATGGTGGACGAGTTCGGCTCGCTTGCCGCCTGGTTCTGGAAGTTCGAGCCGGGTCCGGGCGAGCGGCCCGAAATCGTCGACCTGGCGCATCTGCGCGCCAACCCGACGACGGCGGTGTCGGTCAGGATATCCAAGGAATTGAAGAAGCGCGGCTGGAGCTTTGTCGGCCCGACCACGGTCTATGCCTTCATGCAGGCGATGGGCCTGGTCAACGATCATCTCGAAGGCTGCTACTGCCGGGCAGAGGTGGAGAAAGAGCGCAAGAAGCTGAAGCGGCCGAAGTAGAGGCGCCCTCTTCCTTCTCCCCTTGTGGGAGAAGGTGGCCGCGAAGCGGCCGGATGAGGGGTGTTCCAGGGAAAGCCAGCGTCTCACACCGCCGGAGGAGACGGCAAGTTTGCCGGCGTCTCACTTCGCTGGAGCACCCCTCATCCGTCTCGGCGCTGCGCGCCGATCCACCTTCTCCCACAGGGGGAGAAGGAGAAGAGGCTACTTCTCGAACCTGCCCTTATGGCCGCTGCCGTTGATGTCCCAGACCAGGCTGGAGCCGGACACCGTGAGCACCAGTCCGCTGAAGCCGCTGTCGTCGGGCGTATGATGTGTGGAGGCGGAACTGCGGCCTGCCGGGATGACCTCGACAGTCGAGCCCTTCCGCACCCAGCAGCCCTTGCCGTACTGGTCGTTGGCGCCGTAGGCGAGCGCGAATTCGAAGCTGCCGTCTTTCTTCAAAAGCAGCTCTGAACCGACTTCCATGACGCCGTTCAGGTAATAGTGGCCGGCAAGACGGGCATCGCCCGGCTGGCAGGCGTTGGCTGCGACGGGCATGGCACAGAAAAGCGCGCCGGCAAGCGCGCACGCAAATCGCAAGTACATGATGATCCCCCGATCGTTGAGTGAAAAGTCAGACGCTGCCGGCGCCGGCCAGGAACAGCCCGGCAATGATCGCCGCCACGGCTGCGAAGGCGGGGTAGATCACCAGCAGGCCAGTCACCAGCGCGTCGCGCACGGTCGGCTTGCGCGCCTCGGCCGCGACCTCGAATGGCCCGGCCGGCTGCTGGGCCGGCTTGAGCATAAAGCCGCCGTCAGGCCGCAGCCTGGCCGATGCGCCGCTCTCGATAATGTCGTTAGCCGTCGTCATGGCCCCGAACCCCTTGTTTCGACGCGCTTTATGGTCGCCGATTGTGTCGGCAGCATGCCGCGCCGATGGCGCAATTGTTTCGTTTTTGGCGCGGTTTGTTTCAGTTTTTCCTTCTCCCCTTGGGGGAGAAGGTGGCCGCGAAGCGGCCGGATGAGGGTGTTCCAGGAGGCGCCACCGTCTCACTCCGCTGGAACACCCCATCCGTCTCCGCGCTATCGCGCCGATCTGCCTTCTCCCGCTCGGGGAAGGAGAGGCGCTAACCCTTGCCGCTCCAAGCGGCATCGTTTAGGAAACGCGCGCCCATTGACCAGAAAGACCGATCCCATGGCCGACAAATCGGAAAAGACGAAAGCGCGGCTGCCGCGCGGGTTTGCCGACCGCAGCGCCGAGGACATCCGCGCCGTCGAGAAGATGATGGCGACCATCCGCTCGGTCTATGAGCTCTACGGTTTCGAGCCGGCTGACCAGCCGATGATCGAATACACCGATGCTTTGGGAAAATTCCTGCCCGACCAGGACCGGCCGAATGAAGGCGTGTTCTCCTTCCAGGATGACGACGACCAGTGGCTGTCGCTGCGCTACGACCTGACCGCGCCGACGGCCCGTTTCGTCGCCGAGAATTACGACAGGCTGCCGAAACCCTATCGCAGCTACCGCTCCGGCTGGGTGTTCCGCAACGAGAAGCCCGGCCCCGGCCGCTTCCGCCAGTTCATGCAGTTCGACGCCGACACGATCGGCACGCCGGGCGTCGCCGCCGATGCCGAGATGGCGATGATGATGGCCGACGTCATGGAAGCGCTCGGCATTCCTCGCGGGCAGTATGTTGTTCGCGTCAATAATCGCAAAGTGCTGGACGGCGTGCTCGAGGCTATTGACCTTGGTGGCGACCAGAATGCTGGCCGCCGGCTGACGGTGCTGCGGGCCATCGACAAGCTGGACAAGCTTGGGCCGGAAGGCGTGAGGCTCCTGCTTGGCCCGGGACGATGGGACGGCGGTAAGGAAGGTGAAGGGGATTTCACAAAGGGCGCTGGCCTTGACGAGATTCAGGCCGAATTCGTTGTCGCCGTCATTCTTCACAATCAATATCTTGAGGCAGGGCAGAAGAATGATGTGGCGTCATGGAACGCCGCACTTAAGGCCAACGCCACCGCTAACGCTGGGTTTGCTGAACTTAAGGAGATTGAGGCTCTGATCCGGGCTGCCGGCTACAGCGCTGAACGCATACGCATCGATCCCTCCGTCGTGCGCGGCCTCGAATATTACACCGGCCCCGTATTCGAGGCCGAGCTGCTGGCCGAGATCCCCAATGACGAAGGCCAGATCGTGCGCTTCGGTTCGGTCGGCGGCGGTGGCCGTTATGATGGGCTGGTCTCGCGCTTCCGCGGTGAGCCGGTGCCGGCGACCGGCTTTTCCATCGGCGTCTCGCGGCTGATGACGGCGCTCAAGAACCTCGGCAAGCTCGACGCCTCCGATGTCATCGCGCCGGTCGTGGTGCTGGTCATGGACAAGGACACCGAAAGCCTCGGCCGCTATCAGAAGATGGTCGCCGACCTGCGAGTCGCCGGCATCCGCTCCGAAATGTATCTCGGCGGCGCCGGCATGAAGGCGCAGCTGAAATATGCCGACCGCCGCGGCAGCCCGGTCGCCATCATCCAGGGCGGCGACGAGCGCGCCAAAGGCGAGGTGCAGATCAAGGACCTGATCGAAGGCGCGCGCCTGTCGGCCGAGATCACCGACAATGCCGAATGGCGGGCGGCAAGGCCGGCGCAGGTGACGGTGGCGGAGGGCGAGCTGGTTGCCGAGGTGAAGAAGATACTCGCGGCGCAGGCCGAGGAGCGGGCACGTGGAAGGTAGAGCGCCGACTTCTCCCCTTGTGGGAGAAGGTGGATCGGCGCGAAGCGCCGAGACGGATGAGGGGTGTTCCAGGGAACGCCGGCGTCTCATTCCGCTGGAGCACCCCTCATCCGTCGCCTTCGGCGACACCTTCTCCCACAAGGGGAGAAGGGAAGGG
>NZ_VFWS01000172.1:0-8652 GCF_006443065.1 Mesorhizobium sp. B1-1-5
GGGGAAAATTATGGAGCGAGTAGCGACTGGGGGTGGAAATGTGAATGCGGATCGTGGCTGAACACTCCCCTACTCCCCTACTCCCTTATTCCCCTACTCACTTAGGACGGCCACGATGCAACTCACCCTCGCCCAGGCTGCAGGCCTATGCCGGATGGCGGCGCTCGGCGCCGGCGCCAATGAGGAGGCGGCGCAGTCGCTCACCGCCTCGATCATCGCCGCGGAAGCCGAAGGCCTGTCGACGGTGGGGCTGTCGCATTTCATCGACTATCTGGAAGCGCTCGAAGCCGGCCGCATCGACGGCAACGCCGATCCGGCGATCACGCGGCCGGCGCTCGCCGTCTATCTTTCGGATGCGCGCGGCGGACTTGCCCATACCGGCTTCGACCGCACCGTCGACGACCTGGTCAAGGCGGCAAAACTGTTCGGCGTCTCGATCTTCTCGCAGAAGAACGCCTATACATGCGGCGCGCTCGGCTATTTCACCGGGCGGCTTGCCGAACAGGGGCTGGTTTCCTTCGCCGCCACCAACGGACCGGCGGTGCTTGCCGGCTCAGGCTCGGTCAAGCCGGTCTATTGCACCAATCCGATGTCCTTTGCGTCGCCCGCCGCCGACGGGCCGCCGCTGGTCATCGACCAGTCGTCGAGCGCCACCGCCTTCGTCAACATCCGCAAGGCGGCCGAGGACGGCAAGAAAATCCCCGAAGGCTGGGCGCTGGATGCCAGCGGCAACCCGACCACCGATCCGGCGGCGGCGATGAAGGGCGCCATGCTTGCCTTTGGCGGCCAGCGCGGCGCCAACATCGCTTTAATGGTCGAGGTGCTGGCCGCGGGCATTTCCGGCGCCAACTGGTCGCTCGACGCGCCCTGGTTCACCGATGGGGCGGAGAGCCCCGGCACCGGTCTTTTCGTTCTGGCCATCGAGCCAAAGCTGCTCGACCCGGATTTCGAGCGGCGCATGAAGGACCAGCTCGACCGGTTGCGGCGGCGCTATGGCGTGCATATACCCGGCCGCTCGCGCGCCGAAGCCGCCGAGAAGGCAAAGGCGCGCGGCATCACCACGTCCAGGGCAGTGGTGCAGCGCATTTCGGAATTCGCCGAGCGTTATTCGGCCTGATTTTCCCTGCGCGATTGAACCTTTTTTAGACGCTGCACGACCCATGTCCGGCACCCCACGCCGCGAGCCGCCGATTGGCTTCGTCAGGCACGCGGCTGGCGGCGCCGCGCCGAGCGTTCAGGCCGGGGCGGGCGTGCTTGCTTCACGCCACCTTGATGCCGTCTCAGGTCAGGCCGCCTCGTTGAACCCTGCTTCGGCGTGGACACTGCCCGGGAAACCCCGCTTCGGCGGGGTTTTCTGCCTTCGTCAACGTGGCAGGAGGGGCGTTCTGGGCAAGTCCAAAAACAACGCGATGGCGACCTCCGGTCGCTCTTTGCCTTTGGCGAGAAACGGATTAAGAAACGGCTTCAGCCAAGCATTGCGCGCGGAGCCAAGTCATGACCGAAATCCTGCAGACCCCCAAGCTCGTCGTCGTCTTCGGCGGCTCGGGCTTCGTCGGTCGCCATGTCGTGCGGGCGCTCGCCAAGCGCGGCTACCGCATCCGGGTCGCCTGCCGGCGGCCCGACCTTGCCGGCCATGTGCAGCCGCTCGGCAATGTCGGCCAGATTCAGCCCGTTCAGGCCAATGTGCGCGTGCGCTGGTCGGTCGACCGCGCCGTGCAAGGCGCCGACCATGTCGTCAACCTGGTCGCCATCCTGCATGAGACCGGCCGCCAGAAATTCGGCGCCGTGCACGATTTCGGCGCGCGCGCCGTCGCCGAGGCCGCACGCTCGGTCGGCGCAGGCCTCACGCAGATCTCGGCGCTCGGCGCCGATCTCAATTCGCCGTCCAACTACGCCCGCACCAAGGCGCTGGGCGAAAAGGCGGTGTTCGAGACGATTGAGGATGCCGTCATCTTCCGGCCGTCCATCAATTTCGGACCGGAGGACCGCTTCTTCAACCGCTTCGCCGGCATGGCGCGCCTGTCGCCCGTGCTGCCGCTGATCGGCGGCGGGCAAACGAAATACCAGCCGGTCTATGTCGGCGACGTCGCCGAAGCGATCGCACGCTCGGTCGACGGCAAGGTCAAGGGCGGCCAGATCTACGAGCTCGGCGGCCCGCAGGTGCTGACCTTCAAGGAATGCATGGAAGAGCTGCTCGCGGTCATCGACCGCCGGCGGTTGCTGGTGCCGGTGCCGTGGTGGGTGGCGAACATCCAGGCGTCGATCCTCCAGTTGCTGCCCAATCCGCTCCTGACCAAGGACCAGGTGCTGCAGCTGCGCGAGCACAATGTCGTTTCGGACGAAGCCGCCAAGGCCGCCAGGACGCTTGCCGGCCTCGGCATCCAGCCGCAGGCGATCGCCACTATCCTGCCCAGCTATCTCTGGCGCTTTCGCGCCGCCGGACAGTTCCAGCAGCGCCGGCCGATCGCCGACCGGTAACCAGCCGCTTCAAGCCCGGCGGGAGACCTGCATCGGCAGGCCGCCCTGCGGCTGCGTGGTGAGTTTCTGCACCGGCCAAGGCCGAGTCTGCGAGGTCGCGTCGAAGCGGAAGCGCGACAACAGGATCGCCAGAGCGATAATCGCCTCCTGCATGGCGAAGCTTGCGCCGATGCAGACGCGCGGCCCGGCGCCGAAGGGCAGGTACTGGAAGCGGTCGATCCGGTCGCGGTTTTCGGGATGGAAACGCTCCGGCAGGAAGGCGTCCGGCCTGTCCCACAGCTTGCGGTGGCGGTGCACCACCCAAGGCATCACCAGCACGGCGGCGTATTTCGGAATGTATAAGCCGTTCCAGGTCTCCGGTTCGATCGGCTCGCGGTTGATCGAGGGCGCAGGCGGATAGAGCCTGAGCGCCTCCTCGAAAGCGGCGCGGGTGAGCGGCATGGCATCCAGCCACTTGGTCGGATCGGGTTCGCGCGCCAGCACGGCGTCGATCTCCTGCTCGACCTTGTCGCGTTCCCAGGGCGCCCCGGCGAGGCAATAGATCGTCCAGCCCAGCGCCCGCGCCGTCGTCTCATGGCCGGCGCCGATGAAGGTGATGATGTTGTCCTCGACTTCGGCGCGGGTCAGCCCGTCCGGCCCCTCAGCACGCAGCAGAAGCGTGAGAAAATCCTGCGGCACGCCGTCGGGATCGCGCTTCATCCGCTCCTCGCGCATCCTCACCGTGCCGGCGACGATGTTGCGGAAATAGGCCATGGTCTTGCGGCCGCGGATGCGGGTGAAGCGCGGCAGCCATTCCGGCGCGCGCAGCAGGTCGAGCGGATCGACGCGGCCCATCGTCTCGAACAGGCGATCGATCTCCTTGGCGAAGCTGCCGGGCTCGCCGGCGATCTCGCCGGAGAACAGCGTCTCGGCCAGAATGTCATAGGTGAGCAGCGTCATGTCGTGGGCGACATCGGTCGTGCCGCCGGCCTCGTAGCGGGTGACGAACTCCAACGTGCGTCTCAGCATCGGCTCGGCGAAGCCGAAGATGTGGCGCGGCGTGAACACCGGCGCCATCGCCTTGCGCGAGCGCTTCCAGACCTCGCCCTCTGCGGTCAGCAGCCCGTCGCGCAGGATCGGCCGCAGCACCAGCTGGCGCACGGTCGCCATCTTGTAGTTCCTGGCGTTGTCGACCAGCACATGGCGGATGAGGCCCGGATCATTGGCGACCACCAGCGGCCCGCCGACGCCGGTGACCGAAATCCAAGGCTCGTTGTAGGTGTGCTCGCCCCACAATTCGAGCGGATTGCGGTAGATGATGCGCATCATCTCCAGCGTCGAAGGCGGCGTTGTGCGCGGCGTCGGCGCCGGCGGCACGAAAGGGGCGGGCTTGGTGTCCATGTAGCATGCTCCGCTGACAGCCGAATGTAGTGCCCGACGAAGCGGGCGTCCATCTGGCCGAGCAGGTCCGCGACCGTACCCGAATGGCTCGCGCTCAGCCAGCTGCCGGTCCGTCGGCTCGGGGTGAATGAAAGGCTTCTCGCCAAGCCGGCAAAATGGCCGCAAACCTTGGAAAACCAGCCGTTTGCGCCTATATCTAGGACATCAAAACGGCGCGATTCGGGGTGACTTTCCCGTGCCGGATCATCGACATCAATCAGACAGGTATTCATGAGCGACCAGACCGAAAGCGCCATTGGCGTGGAAGCCGAGTACGGCGCCGATTCCATCAAGGTTTTGAAGGGGTTGGATGCCGTGCGCAAGCGTCCAGGCATGTATATCGGCGACACCGATGACGGCTCGGGCCTGCATCACATGGTCTATGAGGTGGTGGACAACGCCATCGACGAGGCGCTGGCGGGCCACGCCGACCTCGTCTCGGTGACGCTCAACCCCGACGGTTCCGTCACCGTGATCGACAATGGCCGCGGCATTCCGACCGATATTCACTCCAGCGAGGGTGTTTCGGCGGCCGAAGTGATCATGACGCAGCTGCATGCCGGCGGCAAATTCGACCAGAACTCCTACAAGGTTTCCGGCGGCCTGCACGGCGTCGGCGTCTCGGTGGTCAACGCGCTTTCCGCATGGCTCAAGCTCAAGATCCGCCGCAACGGCGAAATCTTCGAGATGAGCTTCACGCATGGCAATGCCGACGCGCCATTGAAGGTCACGGGCACATATGAGCAGAACAAACAGGCCGGCACCTACGAGGGCCGCAGCGGCAGCGAGATCACCTTCTTCCCGTCGGCCGAGACCTTCACCATGGTCGAATTCGACTATGGCACGCTGGAACACCGGCTGCGCGAGCTTGCCTTCCTCAATTCCGGCGTGCGCATCGTGCTGACCGACGCGCGTCATGCCGACCTGGTGCGCCACGAGCTGCATTACGACGGCGGCCTGGAAGAGTTCGTCAAATATCTCGACCGGGTCAAGAAGCCGCTGATCGAAACGCCGATCGCCATCCGCGCCGAGCGCGACGGCATCACCGTGGAAGTCGCGATGTGGTGGAACGACAGCTACCACGAGAACGTGCTGGCCTTCACCAACAACATCCCGCAACGCGACGGCGGCACGCATCTGGCGGGCTTCCGCGCGGCGCTGACCAGGCAGATCACCGGCTATGGCGAATCGTCCGGCCAGACCAAGAAGGAAAAAGTCTCGCTGACCGGCGACGACTGCCGCGAGGGTCTGACCGCGGTGCTCTCGGTCAAGGTGCCGGATCCGAAATTCTCCTCGCAGACCAAGGACAAGCTGGTTTCGTCCGAGGTTCGGCCGGTGGTGGAGAGCCTGGTCAACGAGGCGCTGGGCACCTGGCTGGAAGAGCATCCGAGCGAAGGCAGGGTGGTGGTCGAGAAGGTGATCCAGGCGGCGGCCGCGCGCGAGGCCGCGCGCAAGGCGCGCGACATCACCCGCAAGAGCTCGCTCGGCGTCACCTCGCTGCCCGGCAAGCTCGCCGACTGCCAGGAGCGCGATCCGGCGAAGTCGGAAATCTTCATCGTCGAGGGCGACTCGGCCGGCGGCTCGGCCAAGGGCGGACGCTCGCGCCAGAACCAGGCGATCCTGCCGCTGCGCGGCAAGATCCTCAATGTCGAGCGGGCGCGCTTCGACCGCATGCTCTCTTCAGACATGATCGGCACGCTGATCACCGCGCTCGGCACCTCGATCGGCAAGGACGAGTTCAACGCCGACAAGCTGCGCTACCACAAGATCATCCTGATGACGGACGCCGACGTCGACGGCGCCCACATCCGCACGCTGTTGCTCACCTTCTTCTTCCGGCAAATGCCGGAGCTGATCGAGCGCGGCCATCTCTACATCGCCCAGCCGCCGCTCTACAAAGTGACGCGGGGCAAGAGCTCGCAATATCTCAAGGACGAAAGCGCCTATGAGGAATATCTGATCGGGTCCGGACTGGATGAGGCCTCGCTGGTGCTGGCCTCCGGCGAGGTACGGACAGGACAGGACCTGCGCGCCTCCGTCGACGACGCGCTTTCCGTGCGCCAGCTGATCAACGGGCTGCACACGCGCTATAACCGCAGCGTCGTCGAGCAGGCGGCGATCGCCGGCGCGCTCAATCCCGACGTGCTTGCCGATCTCGGCCGCGCCAACGCAATGGCCGAGCGCGTCGCCGGGCGGCTCGACATGATCGCCGAGGAGACCGAGCGCGGCTGGACCGGCAGGCTGTCGACCTCCAATGACGGTTCGGGCGGCTATGTGTTCGAGCGCACCGTGCGCGGCGTGAAGGATGTGGTCCAGCTCGACGCCGGGCTGATCAATTCGGCCGATGCGCGCCAGCTCGACCGCTACGCAGCGCGCCTGGCGGAAGTCTATGGCGAGCAGCCTGCCTTGCGTCGGAAAGAGACCTCGGAACTCCTCTCGGGGCCGCTGGCGCTGCTCAACGCAGTGTTCGCTTCAGGTCGCAAGGGCCTCACCATGCAGCGCTACAAGGGTCTCGGCGAGATGAATGCCGAGCAGCTTTGGGAAACCACGCTGGACCCGAATGTGCGCTCGCTGCTGCAGGTCAAGGTCAACGACGCGACCGACGCGGATTCGCTGTTCTCGCGGCTGATGGGCGACGAGGTGGAACCACGCCGCGAGTTCATCCAGGACAATGCGCTGTCGGTGGCCAATCTGGATATTTGAGCCTCGTTGCTCCGAGACGCAGACGTTCGCTTGGCGTTGAAGTTCACGATCCGACGATTGCGTAACTTCAGAGGACGCGACCGCTCTGCGGGACAGCGCCAAGCGTCCGCGCAGGTAGTATCCATGCCGGTGTAGCAGGAAGCGCTATTTGATCACGGATTTTCACGAGTGGACGTCAGTGCCGACGTGACTTAGTGGCTGCCGCTGCTGGCGCAGCCTTTTCAACGGAGCGAGCCTTTCGCGCAGAGCTTCCATTTTCGCTACTTTCTGCCCGAACGTAAGTCCAGCCAATTCGCGACGTCCCGCTGTCTTTCGAGCGAGGATGTCGGAAATATCTGGATATGCTCTTTTGGTCTCTGCCATTGCCAGAATTTACCACCATCCCCATTGGTTGCCAACTTTGATCCACCTTTCCTTGAGTCCATGGCGCGTCAGGACATCGTTCAGCGCGTCGTCGTCGTAGGCCTGGCTTTCGACAAAAGCAGCCATTCGCATGTGATCCTTGGGGCGTCCCAACTTTAATGCCGTCGCAATGATATGCTCGGCGCGAAGGACCCTGGTTGGTATGCCTCGCTCGTCGGGATCGGTGGCAAAATCGATGTCCAACGCCTTATCAAGCGCTTCCTCGTCGAGGTCATTCGCTACCGGGATGAATTGAACAGGCCATCCTTCAACCACGACGCCAACATCTCGGAATTCGGTGTAACCTCGTTGCGCCAGAAAGGACAGGATTGGCGTCAACACCGCCAGCCCGGACTTAGCGCTCCCTGGAATCTTCTCGAACGACACCAGAATATCCAGGTCCTCGGTGAGTCCAGGTTCGATATAGTTGTAGGCGGCGACCGCACCGCCTATGGCGTAGCGTTCGATCACGCCGGCAGCGACCATCTCATTCAATATTTCAAGCGTCTTTCGCATAGCCATGGCGTCGATTCCTGCTGTGAGCAGGTTAAATCTAGTGGCGCGCGACGCGAGCACCAACCGCAAAAAACCCGGCTCGATGAAGCCGGACTTTGTGCAGGCTTATGCTAATTGGCGGCTGGATCAGTGATCAAACGCCTTGACGATTTCCTCGGTCATCTTCTTGGCGTCGCCCAAGAGCATCATGGTGCCGTCCTTGTAGAACAGCGTGTTGTCGATGCCGGCATAGCCGGAACCGAGCGAGCGCTTGACGAACAGGCAGGTGCGCGCCTTGTCGACGTCGAGGATCGGCATGCCGTAGATCGGCGAGGACTTGTCGTCGCGCGCGGACGGGTTGGTGACGTCGTTGGCGCCGATGACATAGGCGACGTCGGCCTGCGCGAATTCGGAGTTGATGTCCTCCAGCTCGAACACTTCGTCATAAGGCACGTTGGCCTCGGCGAGCAGCACGTTCATGTGGCCGGGCATGCGGCCGGCGACCGGATGGATGGCGTATTTGACCTCGACGCCGGCGGCCTTGAGCTTGTCGGCCATCTCGCGCAGCGCGTGCTGCGCCTGCGCGACCGCCATGCCGTAACCGGGCACGATGATGACTTTCTGGGCGTTCATCATCAGATAGGCGGCGTCGTCGGCCGAGCCCTGCTTGACGGTGCGCTCGATGCCGTCGTCGGCGGCTTGAGCGGTCTCGCCGCCGAAGCCGCCGAGGATGACGGAGATGAAGCTCCGGTTCATGCCCTTGCACATGATGTAGGACAGGATCGCGCCCGACGAGCCGACCAGCGCGCCGGTGATGATCAGCGCCAGGTTGCCGAGAGTGAAGCCGAGAGCAGCCGCCGCCCAGCCGGAATAGGAGTTCAGCATCGAAACCACGACCGGCATGTCGGCGCCGCCGATCGGGATGATCAAGAGCACGCCGAGCACCAGCGAGGCGGCGACGATCAGCCAGAAGACGAGCTTGGATTCGGTAGTGACGAGCAGCACGATCAGCACCACCAGCGCGATACCGAGCGCGATGTTGATCAGGTGGCGGCCGCCGATCATGATCGGCTTTCCGGACATACGGCCGTCGAGCTTCAGGAAGGCGATGACCGAGCCGGTGAAGGTGATGGCGCCGATGGCGACGCCCAGGCT
>NZ_VFWS01000173.1:0-8444 GCF_006443065.1 Mesorhizobium sp. B1-1-5
GAATTCCGCACCGTGAGCGGCGCTCATATGTCACGGAAAGGATTCTATGGTCTGCGCGCGTCGCTTCGCTCCTTGCTGCGCCCTGGAATGACGAAGTCCGCTCGCCCTCAGCCGAAATAGACGTTCATCCGCTTGGCGAGCTCGACATCCAGCGCTGTGACGCCGCCAGCGTCATGCGTGTTCAGCGTCACGTCGACGGTCTTGTAGACATTCGACCAGTCCGGGTGATGGTCCATCTTCTCGGCCGCCAGCGCCACGCGCGTCATGAAGGCAAAGGCCTCGGAGAAATTCTTGAAGACGAAGCTGCGCTTGATGGAGGCGCCGTCGGCGGCGAGCGACCAGCCGTCAAGTTCCGCAAGCGCGGCGACGATCGCTTCCTTGTTGAGTTTTTCCCTGTTCATGTCCGGTCCCTGTGCTATTCGCAGATGATCCAACCATAGCGCCGGATCGATGAGCGCAAAGCCCATAAAATCCATTCTGTTCGTCTGCCTTGGCAATATCTGCCGCTCGCCATTAGAGCGCCGCGCGTCCTCCGGACGCGCAAAAGGACGCTCTAACACTTTGAATCGGCGCATCGTGCTTTTCCGAAAATCGATTCCGATTTTCGCGCCGATGCGCTGGCCGAGGGCGTGTTCCGCGCCGTCCTGACCGAGCAAGGCAAGACCAGGGTCTGGTGATCGATTCGGCCGGGACGGGCGGCTGGCATGCCGGCCAGGAGCCGGACCGGCGCTCGATCGCGGTGGCGGCAAGGCACGGCGTCGACATTTCAGGGCAGCGGGCGCGCAAGGTGCTGCAGGAGGATTTTTCGCGTTTCGACCTGATCCTCGGCATGGACCGGGCGAATGTGCGCGACCTCAAGACGCTGGCCCCGCAGGCCGCGCGCTACCGCACCCATCTTTATCTGGATTCTGCCGCGGGAAAGGCCGTGGACGTTCCCGATCCCTATTGCGATGGCGCCGAGGCCTTCGCCTCGGTCTACCGCATGATCCGCGAGGCGTCGGATGCGCTGGCGAAGCGGCTCGGGGCCAGCGCTTCGCCGACCAGCGGCCAGGCTTCCTCGACGATGTAGGGGCCGCCGCCGACCGAATCGCGCGACGACATCAGGACGAAGCGGCCGACGCGGAAGGGCAATGCCGCGAAATTGCCGCGCGCCGAAAGATATTGCGCGACGTCGAGCGGGCTCCCATTGCGCAGACGCGCCAGCGTCACATGCGGCGAAAACTTGCGTGGGTCGGCCGGCAGGCCGAGCCGCTGGCAGATGCGGTCGATCTCGCCCTGCAGCGCCGTCAGGTCAGGCGAGGCCGACACGCCGGCCCACACCGCATGCGGCTTCTTGCCGCCGAAGGCGCCGACGCCGGCGAGCGTGAGCTGGAAAGACGGGCGGTCGACGCGGTCGAGGGCGTTGGCGATCTCGTCGGCGACATGGCCCTCGACATCGCCGATGAAGCGCAGCGTCAGGTGGTAGTTTTCGACGTCGATCCAGCGCGCTCCGGGCAGCCCGCCCCGGAGCAGGGACAAAGAGAGAGCAGCATCACGCGGAATTTCGAGGGCGGTGAAAAGACGTGGCATGTGAAGCCTCCTGTCCTCGAATCGAAACTCTCGTTCCTAGCGAATCATCGATATTGGCGCGGGGCAAGAGGTTTGTTGTCCACAAAGTTTCCCCAGCGGAAAGCGTGGCATTACGGACTCATGATGGCCCCCCATTGTCGGCGATCGCCTTTTCGACCACGGGCAGGATGCGCTCGACCATGACGTCGACACCCCGGGGATTGGGATGCAGGCCGTCTCCCAGCTGCAGGTCGGGGTGGCCGGCGACGCCGTCGAGGAAGAACGGATAGAGCGGAACGCCGTATCTTTCGGCAAGCCTCGGATAGATGGCGTCGAAGACCTTCTGGTAGTCGGCGCCGAGATTGGGAGCGGCGCGCATGCCGGCGAGAAGCGCCGGGATGTTGCGCTGCTTCAGCTTGCCCAGCATCGCGTCGAGGTTCTTCTCGGCGATCTCGGGCGAGACGCCGCGCAGCATGTCGTTGGCGCCGAGCTCGAGGATCACCAGCCTTGTGCCGTCCGGCACCGACCAGTCGAGCCGCGCCAGCCCGCCGCTCGAGGTGTCGCCCGACACGCCGGCATTGGCGACGGCGACGTCGAGGCCCTTTGCCTTCAGGGCCGCCTGCAGCCTGTCGGTGAAACCCTGGCCGGGTCCAAGGCTGTAGCCAGCCATCAGGCTGTCGCCGAAGCCGACTATGGTGAAGGTTGCGGCGCGCGCCGGCGAGATGGCGGCGCAAAGGCCGAGGAAAAGGATGAGGGCTGCGGCAAAACGGTGTTTGAAAGCCATGCGGCGAGCCCCATATGACCGGAACAATCCAAGGGAGGAGACAGCGGCCGTCTCCTTTTTTCACATATAGGGCGCTTTCATTGTGACAGAAGCCGTCATCGCGCTGAGGGACATATCGCTGAGGCTCGGCGAGGGCGCGTCATCCGTCCATGTGCTGCAGGGCGTGAGCCTCGACGTGGCGGCCGGCGAAGCGACCGGCATTGTCGGTCCGTCGGGCTCGGGAAAGTCCACTCTGCTGATGGTCCTTGCCGGCCTGGAAAGGGTCGATTCGGGCACAGTCCGGATCGCCGGCGAGCTGATCAATGACAAAAGCGAGGATCAGATTGCCTCGTTTCGGGGGCGAAACATCGGTATCGTCTTCCAGTCCTTCCATCTCATCCCCAATATGACGGCGCTGGAAAATGTCGCCGTGCCGCTCGAGCTTGCCGGCCATTCCGATCCGTTCGGCGTGGCCGCGCGCGAGCTCGCGGCCGTCGGCCTGAGCGACCGCGTGACGCACTATCCGGGCGAGCTTTCCGGCGGCGAGCAGCAGCGCGTGGCGATTGCACGGGCGCTGGCGCCGTCGCCGCGCATTCTTATCGCCGATGAACCGACCGGCAATCTCGACCAGGTGACGGGAAAGCAGATCGCCGATCTCCTGTTCGCCAAGGCGGCGGAGCGCGGCATGACGCTGGTGCTGGTGACGCATGATCCCGCGCTGGCCGGGCGTTGCGCGCGCCAGGTGTCGATGCGTTCGGGGCGGATCGAGGATGCGCCTTTGCTCAAAGTGACGGCATAGAGGCATGGCGGCCTCCTCGCTTCGAACCCTGAAGCTCGCCATCCGCTTCTCGCTGCGCGAGATGCGCGG
The DNA here is from genome assembly GCF_006443065.1 of Mesorhizobium sp. B1-1-5. Lineage (NCBI taxonomy): Bacteria > Pseudomonadati > Pseudomonadota > Alphaproteobacteria > Hyphomicrobiales > Phyllobacteriaceae > Mesorhizobium > Mesorhizobium sp. B1-1-5. The sequence goes on from NZ_VFWS01000173.1 coordinate 3,180, forward strand.
CGGCCTGTCCGGCTTCATGATCTTCCTCGCCTGCATCGCGCTGGGCGTCGCGGCGATCGGCGGCGTCAATTCGGTGGCGCAAGCGATCTCGGCCGGCGTCGCCAATCAGGGCCAGACGCTGCTTGGCGGCGATTTGCGCTTCCAGGTCAACCAGCGCAGCGCTTCCGATGCGGAGCTCGGCTTCATCAAGAGCCTCGGCACGGTCTCGCTCAATTCCGGCATGCGCTCGATGGCGCGGCTGGAGGACGGCTCGGACCAGGCGCTGGTCGAGGCGAAGGCCGTCGACGACGCCTATCCGCTGTTCGGCGCGCTGGAAACCGATCCGGCACTGCCGAGAGAGCAGTTGTTCGGCGAAAGATCCGGCGTGTTCGGCGCTGCCGCGCCCGACCTGTTGTTCGACCGGCTCAATCTTCGCATCGGCGACAGGTTGAAGCTCGGCGGTGCCATTTTCGAACTGCGGGCGAGGCTGGTCAACGAGCCCGATGCGGTCTCGGACGGTTTCGGCTTCGCGCCGCGGCTGATGATCTCCAGCCAGGGCCTTGCCGCATCCGGCCTGGTGCAGCCAGGCAGCTTGGTCGAGAACGCCTACAAGGTGCGGCTGCCCGACGGCACGTCCGAGGCGCGGATCAAGGATATCCAGGCTCAAGCCGCGAAGGATTTCCCGCAGGCCGGCTGGTCGATCCGCACGCGCAGCAACGCCGCACCCGCGCTCTCCGCCAACATCGAACGCTTCTCGCAATTCCTGACGCTCGTCGGGCTGACGGCGCTGGTGGTCGGCGGCGTCGGCGTGGCCAACGCCGTGCGCGCCTATCTCGACGGCAAACGCGGCGTCATCGCCACCTTCAAGAGCCTCGGCGCCGCCGGTGGCTTCGTCTTCACCGTCTATCTGGTGCAGATCCTGTTGATCGCGGGCCTCGGCATCGTGCTCGGGCTTGTCGTCGGCGCCGCGATGCCGTTCGTGGCGAGCGCGCTGCTGCAGTCGGTCATCCCCGTGCCGGCGCAAGGCGGCTTCTATCCCGGCGCGCTTGCTCTTGCCGCGCTGTTCGGCCTGCTGGTGACGCTGGCCTTCGCGCTTTTGCCGCTCGGCCGCGCCCGCGACGTGCCGGCAACCGCGCTGTTCCGCGAAATGGGCTTTGAAAGCCGCGGCCTGCCGCGCCTGCCCTATACGGGCGCTGCGCTCGCGATCGTGCTGGCGCTGGCAGCGTTGGCGATCCTTTCGGCCAACGACTACCGCATCGCCTCGATCTTCGTCGGCGCCACGGTGTTCGCCTTCCTGGTGCTGCGGCTGGTGGCGGCGCTGGTGCAATGGACCGCTAGGAAAAGTCCACGCGTGCGTTTTGTGTCGCTGCGGCTGGCGCTCGGCAACATCCACCGTCCCGGCGCGCTGACGCCCTCGGTGGTGCTGTCGCTCGGCCTCGGGCTGACGCTTCTCGTCACCCTGGCGCTGATCGACGGGAATCTCAGGCGGCAGATCTCCGGCAGCTTGCCGGAGCGGGCGCCGAACTTCTTCTTCGTCGACATCCAGAGCAGCGACGTCGATGCCTTCGCCGGCCTTGTCGGCAAGGAGTCGCCGCGGGGAACGCTGGTCAAGGTGCCGATGCTGCGCGGGCGCATCATGGCGCTCAACGGCGTCGACGTCGACAAGGTGAAGATCCCGGCCGACGGCGCCTGGGTGCTGCGCGGCGACCGCGGCCTGACCTATGACGCGAGAAAGCCGGACAACGCGACGCTGACCGAAGGAGCGTGGTGGCCGCAGGATTATTCCGGCGAGCCGCTGGTGTCGTTTTCGGCCGAGGAGGGCAACGCGATCGGGCTGAAGCTCGGCGACACCGTCACCGTCAACGTGCTCGGCCGCAACGTGACCGCAAAGATCGCCAATTTCCGCCAGGTCGAGTGGGAGACGATGGGGATCAATTTCGTCATGGTGTTCTCGCCCAACACCTTTGCAGGGGCGCCGCATGGCTGGCTGGCGACATTGACCGATAAACAAGCCACCACGGCTGACGACGCAAGGCTGCTCAACGCCGTCACCCGCGCCTTTCCCGCGGTGACGACGGTGCGCGTCAAGGACGCGCTCGACATCGTCAACCGGCTGGTCGCGCAATTGGGCACGGCGATCCGCGCCGCGGCCGGCGTGGCGCTGGTCGCCTCAGTGCTGGTGCTCTCCGGGGCACTTGCCGCCGGCAACCGGGCGCGCATCCACGACGCGGTGGTGCTGAAGACGCTCGGCGCGACGCGCAGGACGCTGATTGCGGCCTTCTCCCTGGAATATATGCTGATCGGCCTTGCGACCGCACTGTTCGCGCTTGCCGCCGGCGGCATCGCCGCCTGGTTCGTGGTCGCGCATATCATGACGCTGCCGTCGCATTTCATGCCGGAAGTGGCGGTGGCGACGATCCTGGTTTCGCTGGCGGTCACCGTCGGCATCGGCCTTGCCGGCACCTGGCGGGTGCTCGGCCACAAGGCAGCGCCGGTGCTGCGCAACCTCTGACGGAGGGGCCGAGAGCCGCCCGCCCGGTTAAATCTTTGTAAGCCCGGTTAAATTTTTGTAAGAATGCCGCCCGAAAGACCCGAAAAGCGGCCTTTTGCCATCTCACGAAGCGTTGCGCCTCGTTACCGTCTTGTTCTTGACGTCGAGAACGCTCATATTTTGCGCAGGCATGCTGGAGCCCCGCCAGCGGCGCCTGGTCTCAAAAGACCTGTCACCGGACGGGGCAGAAGCAACAGAGGATTTCCAATGGCTGATCCCATTCGCAACTACCAGACGTCCGCCGCCCCCGGCGCGCGCGTCGATATCGATCAGGGCCTGCGCGCCTACATGATCAAAGTCTACAATCTCATGGGGCTTGGCCTTTTGATCACCGGCCTTGCCGCCTGGGGCGCCTTCCAGCTCGCCATCACCGGCGACGGCCAGCTGACCGCTTTCGGCCAGCTGATCTATGCAAGCGCGTTCCGCTGGGTCGTCATCCTGGCGCCGCTCGCCGCCGTGATGTTCCTGTCGTTCCGCATCCAGTCGATGAGCGTGGGCGCGGCGCAGGCCACGTTCTGGGTCTATGCCGGCCTTGTCGGCCTGTCGCTGTCGACGATCTTCCTCGTCTACACCGGCACCAGCATTACCCAGACCTTCTTCGCCACGGCCGCGGCCTTTGGCGGTCTGTCGCTCTACGGCTACACGACCAGGCGCGACCTGTCGGCGTTCGGCTCGTTCCTGATCATGGGCGTGATCGGCCTGCTGATCGCGATGCTGATCAACATCTTCCTGCAGTCGTCGGCGCTCGCCTTCGCGATCTCGGCGATCGGCGTGCTGGTCTTCGCCGGCCTGACCGCCTACGACACGCAGAAGATCAAGGAGATGTATTTCGAGGGCGATGTCGCCGACGTCGCCGGCCGCAAGGCGATCATGGGCGCGTTGCGCCTCTATCTCGACTTCATCAACCTGTTCATGTTCCTGCTGCAGTTCATGGGCGACCGCCGCTAAGGGCGGTTACCCTGGTTTCAGTGGACCATAGATTTGCGAAGGGCGGCCCAACGGCCGCCCTTTCTTTTCGCGCAGTCCTCTGCTGTTATCGAGGCAGCAAAGAGAACTGCACAAATTATGAGCACCATTGTCATCAGACCTGCCATCGCGGCCGACCTCGACCGAATCACCGAAATCTATGCCGATGCGGTCGCGCACGGCACGGCAAGCTACGAGCTGGAGCCGCCGAGCCGCGCGGAAATGGGCAACCGATTCGACGCTCTAGCGGCGGGCGGCTTTCCTTATCTGGTGGTGGAGAAGGACGGCATCGTGCTTGGCTATGCCTATGCCGGACCGTTCCGGCCGCGCCCCGCCTACCGATTCGTCATCGAGGATTCGGTCTATCTCGCGCCGGAGGCCAAAGGGCAGGGCGTGGGCTTGCTGCTGATGCGGGCGCTGATCGAGACGGCGCGCGCGGCGGGCTTCCGCCAGATCATCGCGGTCATCGGCGACGGCCACGCGGACAGCGCCTCGGTGCGGCTGCACGAGAAGCTCGGCTTCCGCCATTCCGGGCGCCTGGAAGGATCCGGCTACAAGCACGGACGCTGGCTGGACACGGTGTTCATGCAGCTTTCGCTGAACGGCGGCGCGGAATTGCCGCCCGATCCGGATTCGCTGCCGGAGCGAAGGTTTCGGGGGATGGGGAATTGAGGAATTGGAGAACTGGAGAACTGGAGAATTGGAGAATTGGAGAATTGGAAAGGCATTCAGGGCCGATTTAGCCCTCTTCTTCCTTTTTTCCAGTTCCTCAATTCTTCAGTTCTCCAATTCCTCTTCTTTCCGGATCACGCCTCGACAACCTTAAGCTTGGCATCGAAGACACCAAGCACGCGGCCGAGTTCCTGGCCGCGCTTGAGGATGCGGCCGCCGGCGGCGATGACGGCGAAAGCGCCTTGCCGGCGCGCCAGCCTGGGGTCCTTGACGATCTGGAACAGCGGCACTTCGCTGGCCCGGCGGAAGACGGAAAAGACAGCGCGATCAGTGAGATGGTCGATCGCATAGTCGCGCCATTCATTGGCCGCCACCATGCGTCCGTAAAGCCTCAGGATCTGGTCGAGCTCGCGCCGGTCGAATCGCACCGGCTGGTCGAGGCGTGCGTTGCGCGCCTCGTGCAACGGGATCAATATTCCGGATGCTTCCCCATCCTCCGTCCCGCCGCTGTGATCGGTCATGCCTCGATCCTTCGATTGAATCATGCGCCGGCCAAGGTTCGCGCTTTCATAAGGGAATTGCAAGGGCGCGATGGAATTGCAGGCCGGCCGAACACGCGCGGGGTCGCGCGTTTTCCCAAACGTCCAGTCACGTTTGCGAAACACATGTTGGAATTGGTGATGCTCCGCCACATTCTCGCCACAAATAATCCGCGCTCATGCCCCAATGTCCGACGAATTTACGGTCGTTGCCTGAGACGGTTCGGTCCGGCACCGGCTCGTAAACCCCAAGCCCCCCGCCCACGGGTCAGCGTCGGATCGAACCAACCTCGGTTTTTCCTTGGAAAAATCAGGTGCGACGATCCCAAAACCTGAATGACCGGCGTCAGAAGCAAGCTGACGCCGGTTTTTTATTGCTCGGCAGAACTCTCCCTTCTCCCCTTGTGGGCCCCTTGTGGGAGAAGGTGGCCGCGAAGCGGCCGGATGAAGGGTGCTCCAGGGAACGCCAACGTCTCACTCTGCTGGAACACCCCTCATCCGTCTCGGCGCTGCGCGCCGATCCACCTTCTCCCACAAGGGGCTAGCGTGCGCACACAT
>NZ_VFWS01000174.1:0-8137 GCF_006443065.1 Mesorhizobium sp. B1-1-5
GGGCTATTGCACATGGCTTTGGGACTTCGGAGAACCCGGCATGTCTTGACGTCATCCTCGGGCTTGTCCCGAGGATCCGCCGTCGCACGCGGATATAGCGCGACCAGTTCAGGGGCCGGTAGATCCTCGGGACAAGCCCGAGGATGACGGCCTTGTGTTGGCCTTCGCCGATAAACCCCACATGCGATCCCCCTGCCCTCAAGGGGGGAGATTGGATGTCATCGCCGCTTTCGCCAATTTTCATCGCTGGAGATTGGTCAGCGCCATCGAAGCTGCCGATCTCCCCCCTTGAGGGGGAGATGTCCGGCAGGACAGAGGGGGGTGCGTTGGCGCCATCCTTGGGGAACGCGGCTCATGAGGAGACTTTGCAATGAGCACAGCCACGCGCTCCTTGCCACGCGCCATCGGCGCGCATGCGATCCTCCTGACCTACACCGCGATTGCGCTGTTTCCGGTGATCCTGGTGGTGATGAATTCGTTCAAGTCGCGCGCGGGCATCTTCGGCGCGCCGCTGACGCCGCCGACGCCGAAGACCTTCGACCTGATCGGCTACACCACGGTGATCGGCCAGGGCGACTTCATCCACTACTTCCAGAACAGCCTCGTCGTCACCGTCGCCTCGCTGTTCTTCGTGCTCTTGTTCGGCGCGATGGCCGCCTTCGCGCTGTCGGAATACCGCTTCCGCGGCAACACGATGATGGGGCTCTACCTGGCGCTCGGCATCATGATCCCGATCAGGCTCGGCACCGTCGCCATCCTGCAATTGATGGTGGCGACCGGGTTGGTCAACACGCTGACGGCGCTGATCCTGGTCTATACCGCGCAAGGCCTGCCGCTGGCGATCTTCATCCTGTCGGAATTCATGAAGCAGGTGTCCAGCGACCTGAAGAACGCAGGCCGCATAGACGGGCTGTCGGAATACACGATCTTCTTCCGGCTGGTGCTGCCGCTGGTGCGTCCGTCCATGGCGACCGTCGCCGTCTTCACCATGATCCCGATCTGGAACGATCTGTGGTTCCCGCTGATCCTGGCGCCGTCGGAAGAGACCAAGACGGTGACGCTCGGCGCGCAGCTCTTTCTCGGCCAGTTCGTCACCAACTGGAATGCGATCCTGGCGGCGCTGTCGCTGGCGATCCTGCCGGTGCTGATCCTCTATGTCATCTTCTCGCGGCAGCTGATCCGCGGCATCACGTCAGGAGCGGTCAAGTGAGCCGCAATAGCCAACTTTTGATAGGGCTGCGCTTCACCCTCTCAGGAAAAAATGGAGCAGTCAGGTGAGCGATAAAACCCCTCTTCGCGTTGTCGTCGCCGGCCTCGGCAATATGGGCCGCAGCCATGCGCTGGCCTACCACAGCAACCCAGGCTTCGAGATCGCCGCACTCGTCAACCGTTCCGAGGTGCCGCTGCCGGACGGGCTCGCCGGCTATGGCATAAGACGCTCCTTCGACGACGCGCTGCGCGACGAGAAGCCGGACGTCGCGGCGGTCGCCACCTATTCCGACAGCCATGCCGACTATGCGGTGCGGGCCTTCGAGGCCGGCTGCCATGTCTTCGTCGAGAAGCCGCTCGCGACGACGGTTGCCGACGCGCAACGCGTCGTCGATGCCGCCAAGGCCAACGGCAAGAAACTGGTGATCGGCTATATCCTGCGTCACCATCCGTCCTGGATGCGGCTGATCGCCGAGGCGCGCAAGCTCGGCGGGCCATATGTCTTCCGCATGAACCTCAACCAGCAATCCTCCGGCCATACCTGGGAGACGCACAAGCAGCTGATGCAGACGACGTCGCCGATCGTCGACTGCGGCGTGCATTATCTCGACGTGATGCTGCAGATCACCGACTCGAGGCCCGTCGAAGTGCGCGGCATGGGGGTGCGGCTGAGCGACGAGGTGGCGCCGTCGATGTACAATTACGGCCACCTGCAGGTGCTGTTCGAGGACGGCTCGGTCGGCTGGTATGAGGCCGGCTGGGGACCGATGATCTCGGAAACGGCCTTCTTCGTGAAGGACGTGATGTCGCCCAAGGGCTGCGTCTCGATCGTGATGAAGGAGGGTGTGAAGTCCGACGATATCGACACCCACACCAAGACCTCGACGATCAAGCTGCATAGCGCGGCGACCGGGCCGGACGGCAAATTCGCTACGGAAGACCAGCTGCTGTCGATGGAAGGCGAACCGGGCCACCAAGAGCTTTGCGACCTCGAACAGGCCTTCCTGCTCAAGGCCATCCGCGAAAATGTCGACCTCACCCGCCACATGGACGATGCCGTGAAGTCGCTCGCCGTCTGCCTTGCCGCCGACGAGAGCGTGCGCAGCGGCAACGCCGTAAAACTCTAGAACAGGAACGACGCCGTGGGCTCGCTGAAGATCGAGAATGTGAAGAAGGCTTTCGGGCCGGTCGAGGTGCTGAAGGGCATCGATCTCGAGGTGACGGACGGCGAGTTCGTCGTTTTCGTCGGCCCGTCCGGCTGCGGAAAATCGACGCTGCTGCGCGTCATCGCCGGCCTGGAAGATTCGACCTCCGGCCGCGTGCTGATCGACGGCACGGACGTTTCCGTCACCCCGCCGGCCAAACGCGGCATCGCCATGGTGTTCCAGACCTACGCGCTCTACCCGCACCTGACGGTGAAGAACAATATGGCGCTGGGCCTGAAGCAGGCTGGCACGCCGGCGGCCGAGATCGAGCGGCGCATCAAGATCGCCTCGGCGATGCTGTCGCTGGAGCCGTACCTTGAGCGGCGCCCGGCGGAACTGTCGGGCGGCCAGCGCCAGCGCGTCGCTATCGGCCGCGCCGTGGTGCGCGAGCCGAAGCTTTTTCTCTTCGACGAACCGCTGTCGAACCTGGACGCCGCGTTGCGCGTCAACACCCGGCTTGAGATCGCGCAATTGCACCGGCGGCTGAAGGCGACGATGATCTACGTCACCCACGACCAGGTCGAGGCGATGACGCTGGCCGACAAGATCGTGGTGCTCAATGCCGGCCGCATCGAGCAGATCGGCAGTCCGATGGAGCTCTACAATTTGCCGGCCAACGAATTCGTCGCCGGCTTCATCGGCTCGCCGAAGATGAATTTCATCGACGGCGCCAGGCTGGACGAAACGGCCAAGACCATCGGCGTGCGGCCGGAACACGTCACCGTCGACGCGACGTCGGGCGCCTGGAAAGGCACGGTCGTGCATGCCGAGCATCTCGGTGCCGACACCAATCTTTATCTCGACTGCGAGAAGGCCGGGCTGATCACCGTGCGCATCTTCGGCGTCTACAACGCCGAGCCGGGCGCGACCCTCTACGCAACGCCCGATGCGGCGAAGACGTATCGGTTCGGGGCGGATGGGAAGGTGCTGAAGTAGGCGGCGGCCTTTCCTTCTCCCCTTGTGGGAGAAGGTGGATCGGCGCGCCAGCGCCGAGACGGATGAGGGGTGCTCCAGCGGAGTGCGTCCTCAAAGATTGGAGAATTCCAGGCGCTTAATCCTGCAGCGCGGAGGTCCTTCCAACACCCCTCATCCGGCCGCTTCGCGGCCACCTTCTCCCACAGGGGGAGAAGGGGAAGTCTGCGCTTACTCGTCCGCCTTGAATGTCTGCTTCTGCTGGCCCAATCCCTCGATGCCGAGCTCGACGACGTCGCCGGGCTTCAGGAACACCGGCGGCTTCATGCCGAGGCCGACGCCGGGCGGGGTGCCGGTGGAGATGATGTCGCCGGGATGCAGCGACATGAACTGGCTGAGATAGGAGACCAGATACTTCACGCCATAGACCATGGTCCTGGTCGAGCCGTTCTGCATCGTCTTGCCGTTGACGGTCAGCCACATCTTGAGGTTCTGCGGATCGGCGACCTCGTCCTTGGTGACCAGCCATGGGCCGGTCGGGCCGAAGGTGTCGCAGGACTTCCCCTTGGTCCACTGGCCCTGGCGCTCGGCCTGGAAGGCGCGCTCGGAGACGTCATGCGCGACGCAGTAGCCGGCAACATAATCCAGCGCGTCGTCTTGCGAGACATACTTCGCCGTCTTGCCGATGATCACGCCGAGCTCGACTTCCCAGTCGGTCTTGACCGAGCCGCGCGGGATCAGCACGTCGTCATCGGGCCCGACGATCGCCGAGCTTGCCTTCATGAAGATGATCGGCTCCGGCGGCACGGTGGCGCCGGTCTCGGCGGCGTGATCGGAATAGTTCAGGCCGATGCAGATGAACTTGCCGGTGCCGGCGACGCAGGCGCCCAGGCGCGGCTTGCCGGGAACCACCGGCAGCGACTTCGGATCGAGCTTCGAGAGCATCTCCAGCGAAGCCGGATGAAGCGTCGTACCGGCGATATCGGCGACATGAGCCGAAAGGTCGCGGATCGTCCCATCCGCATCGAGCAGGCCCGGCTTTTCGCTGCCAGCTTCGCCATAGCGCAACAACTTCATCATTCTTCTCCTAAGGTGCGGCCTGAAGCCATTTTGCAAAATTCGTTTCGATTGCGGTCGTTGCGAAAGCCGGGCGGACCGTAGCCATCGATCTGATCCCCGGCAAGCGCGAACGCCGCATCGGGCGATCTGGCGAAGGGGATTTTCAGACTGATCGATGCAGTACCCGATTGCCCTGCCAAGCCCTTTACGATCCCTCAGATCGACCAGCCGCCGTCGATGTTGTAGGCCTGCCCCGATGTGTAGGTTGCGCCGGCAAGGTAGACGGCGAGATCGGCGATTTCCTCCGGCGTGCCAAGCCTGCCCATGGGCTGGCGGGCGATGAAGGCCGCGCGCGCCACCTCATAGTCGCCCTGCGCATGCATGCGGTCCTGCAGCGACGGGCTTTCTACCGTGCCGGGGCAGATGGCGTTGCAGCGAATGCCCTTGGCCACATAATCGGCGGCGACCGCCTTGGTCAGGCCGACGACCGCCGCTTTGGTCAGCCCGTAGACGAAGCGGTTCGGCACGCCCTTCTGCGAGCTTGCCAGCGAGGCCATGTTGATGATCGAGCCGTCGCCGCGCTCCAGCATGCCGGGCAGCACGGCGCGGATGGTGCGGATCATCGAACGGACATTGAGGTTGAGCGCGAAGTCGAGATCCTCGTCCTTCATCTCGAGGATGGAGCCACCATGGACGAAACCGGCGCAGTTGAACAGCACATCGACCCGGCCGATCTCGGCGAAGGCGGAAGCGACGGCCGCGTCGTTCAGCACATCGAGCTTGCGGGTCTTGACGCCGGCAGTCTTGCCCAACTCGGCCAACAGCGGCTCGTTGATATCGGTGGCATGAACGGTCGCGCCCGCCTTGGCGAAGGCCAGCGCGCTCGCCCGGCCGATGCCTTGCGCCGCCGCGGTGACCACAGCCACCTTACCCGCCAGATCCGCCATGTTTTTCTCCTCGCCTGCCTGGAGCGTCCGCCTCTATCGATGGCCGGCCCAGGCGTCGTGTGCCAGACAACCGGCATCGTGCGGTCAGATTTCCGCTTCACAGATAAAGATGTTTTTTCTCGTTAAAGAACACGCGCCCGAGCGTCAAGCCCGAGGTCAATCACCTTCGCGACAGCGGGTGAAATGGCTCCGTCGCGCGGCGCGCCTCAGGCGGGCCTTCTCAGTCGCCGTAAGGCACCCAAACATTCTTGACCTCGATGGCGCGGCGCAGGAAGGCCTCGCCTGCCGCCTCGCCCGAGGCCCAGTCGAGGCTGCGGCCATTGCCGGTCCAGACGCGTTTGAGATTGCCGATGGAGTCAGCCTCCGCCTTGGCGCAAATGTCGGCATCGGCGAACACCCAGAGCCCGTCGACGTCGTCATGCTTGGCCAGCACGCCAGCGAGCTCGGCGCTGCGACCGGTGACGATGTTGATGGCGCCAGGGGGCAAGTCGGAATATTCGATCACCTGGTAGAGGTCGGTCGCAAGCAGCGGATGCCGCTCGGACGGGGCGGCGACGACGGTGTTGCCCATGGCAAGCGCCGGCGCGACCAGCGAAATGAAGTTGAGCAGCGGCTGGTTGTCCGGCGCGACGATGCCGACGACGCCGACCGGCTCATGCAGCGCAAGCGTGACGACACGAGCCGGCGGCTGGTGGACGCGGCCCTCGAACTTGTCGGTGAGGCCGGCATAGAGGAACAGCCGCTCGATCGACTGCTCGACCTCTTCGCGCGCGGCCTTGGCGGTGACGCCGGTCAGCTGGACAAGGCGCGCGGCGAACTCATCGGCGCGGCCCGAAAGGTTCTCTGCGAAATAATAGAGCACCTGGCTGCGGTTATAGGCGGTCGCCTCCGGCCAGGCCTTGCACGCGCGGGCAGCGGCGACCGCGTCGCGAATGTCCTTGCGGTTGCCGAGGCCGACTTCGCCGGCCAGCTTGCCCTTGGCGGTGGCAACGGCGAGCGAATAGTTGCCATCCGGGCGCACCTGCTTGCCGCCGATGAACAGCTTTGCCGTACGATCGATCGCCGTGCCGTCGGCCTGTTCGGCCGGCTGGGCGGAACCGGCAGCTGCCGGCTTGATGACAGGTCCAACGGGCAGCTTCACCGCCAGATATTCGAACATGCCCTCGCGGCCGCCTTCACGGCCAAAACCGCTTTCGCGATAGCCGCCGAAGCCGCAGGCGGCGTCGAACATGTTGGTGCCGTTGACCCACACCACGCCAGCCTTCAATTGCGGCGCGACATGCAGGGCCAGATTGATGTTCTCGCTCCACACCGAAGCGGCCAGGCCGTAGCGCGTGTTGTTGGCAAGCTCGATCGCTTCCTCGGTGTTGCGGAAGCTCATCGTCGCCAGCACAGGCCCGAACACCTCTTCCTGCGCCAGGATATTAGCCGGCGAAACACCTGTCGCGAGCGTGGGCAGGTGATAGTAGCCTGTCGTCGGCAAGGCAGCGTCCGGCTGCCAGCAGACGGCGCCCTGTTTTGCTCCCTCGGCGATGAGACCCTTGACGCGGTCCAGCTGGGTGCGGTCGACGAGCGGGCCGATGTCGGTGTTCTTGTCGAGCGGACTGCCGACTCGCAGCCGCGCCATCCTGACCTTGATCTTCGCAATGAGGGCCTCGGCGATGCCTTCCTGGACCAGGAGGCGCGAGCCGGCGCAGCAGACCTGGCCCTGGTTGAACCAGATGCCGTCGACCAGGCCTTCGACGGCGCTGTCGAGATCGGCATCCTCGAAGACGATGAAGGCGGACTTGCCGCCGAGCTCCAGTGAAAGCTTCTTGCCGGAACCGGCGGTGGCTTTGCGGATGATCTTGCCGACTTCCGAAGAGCCGGTGAAGGCGATCTTCTGGACGCCGGGATGGTTGACGATGGCCGCACCCGCCTCAGGGCCGCCCTGGACGATGTTGACGACGCCTTTCGGCACGCCGGCCCGCTCGCAGATCTCGGCGAACAATATGGCGGTGAGCGGCGTGAATTCGGCAGGCTTCAGCACCACCGTGCAGCCAGCGGCCAAGGCCGGCGCGATCTTCCAGGCCAGCATCAGAAGCGGGAAGTTCCACGGAATGACCTGGCCAACGACGCCGACGGGCTTGTGGTCTGGAAAATCCTTGTCCAGCGTCTGCGCCCAGCCGGCATGATGGATGAAGTGGCGGATCGCCAGCGGCACGTCGATGTCGCGGCTCTCGCGGATCGGCTTGCCGTTGTCGATCGATTCCAGCACCGCGAACAGGCGCTGGTGGCGCTGCATGGCCCGGCCGATGGCATAGAGCACTTTTGCGCGGGCATAGCCCGATGACGCCGACCATTTCGGCAGCGCTTTTGCCGCAGCAGCGACCGCGCTATCGATGTCGGCGGCGCCCGCATCCGAGACCTTGCCAAGCAGCTTGCCGGAAGACGGCTCGCTGGTGTCGAAAGTCTTGCCGCTTGCCGCCGCCTTCCAGCCGCCGTCGATGAACAGCGCCTTGGAGAAGTCGCGGCCGGCAAGCCAGGCATCCGCCTCGTTGCGGGCTTCCGGCGCCGGGCCGTATTCCATGGCGTGATAGCGTTCGAGGATGTTCATGGGACGGCGCTCCAGATAATTGTCTTGGAAGGCATTCCTTCGCGCCCCCCTCTGTCCTGCCGGACATCTCCCCCACGGGTGGGGAGATTGGCCGTCATCGAGGATTTCGCCAATCACCTACCTTGCAGACCGGGCGCCGACGGCCGCGAAGGCCAATCTCCCCCCTTGTGGGGGAGATGTCCGGCAGGACAGAGGGGGGCGCGAAGGAA
>NZ_VFWS01000175.1:0-8130 GCF_006443065.1 Mesorhizobium sp. B1-1-5
GCCGGCCAGAACATCTGGTACGGCATTTCGCTGGGATCGGTGCTGCTGCTTGCGGCGATCGGGCTTGCCATCACCTTCGGCGTCATGGGCGTCATCAACATGGCGCATGGCGAGATGGTGATGCTCGGCGCTTACACCACCTTCGTCGTCCAGCAAGTCATCCGCACCTCGTTCCCCAGCCTGTTCGACTGGTCGCTGGTGATCGCGCTGCCGCTCGCCTTCCTTGTCGCGGGGCTGGTCGGCCTTGCAATCGAACGCGGCATCATCCGCTTCCTCTATGGCCGCCCGCTGGAAACGCTTCTGGCCACCTGGGGCGTCTCGCTGGTCCTGCAGCAGGCGGTGCGCACCATCTTCGGGCCGACCAACCAGGAGGTCGGCAATCCGTCCTGGATGTCGGGTTCGTTCGATGTCGGCCAGCTGGCCATCACCTGGAACCGGCTGTGGATCCTGGTGTTCGCGCTCGCCGTGTTCGGTGTGCTGCTCTACGTCATGAAGCGCACGGCCTGGGGGCTGCAGATGCGCGCCGTCACCGCCAACCGGCGCATGGCTGCCTCGATGGGCATCAGGACGCCATGGGTCGACGCGCTGACCTTTGCGTTAGGCTCGGGCATCGCCGGGATCGCGGGCGTGGCGCTCAGCCAGATCGACAATGTCTCGCCCAATCTCGGCCGCGGCTACATCATCGACAGTTTCATGGTCGTGGTCTTCGGCGGCGTCGGCAATCTGTGGGGGACGCTGGTCGGCGCCTTCTCGCTCGGCATCGTCAACAAGTTCCTCGAGCCCTATGCCGGCGCGGTGCTCGGCAAGATCGTCGTCCTGGTGCTGATCATCCTGTTCATCCAGAAGCGCCCGCGCGGCCTGTTCGCGCTGAAGGGCAGGGCGGTGGAAGCATGATCGCGCAGCGCTTCCTTTCCGCCGATCGCCGCATCGGCATTGCCATCTTCGTCCTGCTGGCCGCCGCGATCATCGTGCCCCTGCTCAACCTGGCGGTCTCGCCGCAAAGCGCCTTCCACATCCCGCCTTACATCGTGGCGTTGGTTGGCAAATATCTCTGCTACGCGCTGCTCGCGCTCGCGCTCGACCTAGTCTGGGGCTATTGCGGCATCCTCTCGCTCGGCCACGGCGCCTTTTTCGCGCTCGGCGGCTATGCGATGGGCATGTATCTGATGCGCCAGATCGGTTCGCGCGGCGTCTACGGCAATCCGATCCTGCCGGACTTCATGGTGTTCCTGAACTATAAGCAGCTGCCTTGGTTCTGGTACGGCTTCGATCATTTCTGGTTCGCGGCGCTCATGGTGCTGGCCGTACCCGGCCTGCTCGCCTTCGTCTTCGGCTGGTTCGCCTTCCGCAGCCGCGTCACCGGCGTCTATCTTTCGATCATCACCCAGGCGATGACTTATGCGCTGCTGCTCGCCTTCTTCCGCAACGACATGGGCTTCGGCGGCAACAACGGCCTGACCGATTTCAAGGATATACTCGGCTTCAGCGTGCAGGCCGACGCCACGCGCTCGGGCCTGTTTGCGGCCAGCGCCGTGACGCTGGCGCTTGCCGTCTTCGTCACCGCTGCAATCGTGCGCTCCAAATACGGCAAGCTCCTGATGGCGGTGCGCGACGCCGAAAGCCGCACCCGTTTCCTCGGCTGGCGGGCCGAGAACGTCAAGCTGTTCGCCTTCACGGTCTCGGCCATCATGGCCGGCATCGCCGGCGCGCTCTACGTGCCGCAGGTCGGCATCATCAATCCCGGCGAATTCGAGCCGTCCAACTCGATCGAAGTGGTGATCTGGACCGCTGTCGGCGGGCGCGGCACCATTATCGGCCCGATCCTCGGCGCGCTCCTCGTCAACGCCGGCAAATCCTGGTTCACGGGCGTGCTGCCGGAATTCTGGCTGTTCGCGCTTGGCGGGCTGTTCGTCGCCGTCACCCTGCTTTTGCCCAAGGGCATCGTCGGCATGTGGGACGGCTGGCGCGGCAGGGCGACGGCGCTGCGAGCGGCCTCGCTTGCGGCGGAGGCCGGCGCCGATCCGCAGGCGCCGGAGCCGAAGATCGTGCGCTCGGCGGCGACGATGCCCGGCGCCTGGTCTGCCAGCGGCGCCGAGCCGCAGCCGGCGGAGTGAACGATCATGAGCAAGTCGAACACCATCCTTTATCTCGACGGCGTCTCGGTTTCCTTCGATGGCTTTCGCGCCATCAACAGGCTGTCGCTGGTGCTCGACAAGGGCGAGATGCGCGCCATCATCGGACCGAACGGCGCCGGCAAGACGACGATGATGGATATCGTCACCGGCAAGACGCGGCCGGACGAGGGCGAAGTGTTCTTCGACGGCGAGGTCGATCTCACCCGGCACGACGAGGCCGAGATCGCCATGATGGGCATCGGGCGCAAGTTCCAGAAGCCGACGGTCTTCGAGAGCCACAGCGTCGAGGACAATCTCATGCTGGCGCTAAAAGGGCCGCGCTCGATCTTCCCCGCGCTGTTCCATCGCCGTTCGGCGGCCGAGACGCGGCGCATCGACGATATCCTTGGCATCATCCGTCTCGGCGACAAGCGCGGCGAGCTCGCCGCCAACCTCAGCCATGGCCAGAAGCAATGGCTGGAGATCGGCATGCTCCTGGCGCAGGACCCAAAGCTTTTGCTCGTCGATGAGCCGGTCGCCGGCATGACCGATGCCGAGACCGAGGAGACCGCGCGGCTGCTCAAGGATATTGCCCGCGACCATTCGGTGATCGTCGTCGAGCACGACATGCATTTCGTGCGCGAGCTCGGCGTCAAGGTCACCTGCCTGCACGAGGGCTCGGTGCTGTCGGAAGGCACGCTCGATTTCGTTTCGTCCGACGAGCGCGTCGTCGAAGTCTATCTGGGGCGGTGAGCATGGTCTGGCGGGTTCCCTTCCACCGTTTCGATTTCGCTCTCCTGAAGCGCTGGAGAAGGGGCTGATCATGCTCGAGGTCTCCAATGCCACGCTGCATTACGGCGCCGCCCAAGCGCTGCGCGGCGTTTCGCTGAAAGCCGGCGCCGGCAAGATCACCTGCGTGCTCGGCCGCAACGGCGTCGGCAAGACCAGTTTGATGAGATCGATCGTCGGCCATCACCGGCTGACGAGCGGAAGCGTTGCCTTCGAGGGGAAGGCGCTCGACCGGAGCGCGGCGTATGACCGCGCCCGGTCGGGCATCGCATTCGTGCCGCAGGGCAGGGAAGTCTTTCCGCTGCTGACGGTGCGTGAAAATCTGGAGTCCGGCTTCGCGCCGCTGCCGCGCGCCGACCGCAACATTCCGGCCTATGTCTTCGAGCTGTTTCCGGTGCTGAAGCAGATGCTGTCGCGGCGCGGCGGCGACCTGTCCGGCGGCCAGCAGCAGCAGCTCGCCATCGGGCGCGCGCTGGTGATGCGGCCCAAGCTCCTGGTGCTCGACGAGCCGACCGAAGGCATCCAGCCCTCGATCATCAAGGATATCGGCCGCGCCATCCGGTATCTCCGCGACCAGGCGGGGATTGCCGTGCTTCTGGTCGAGCAATATCTCGACTTCTGCCGGGAACTTGCCGACGAGGTCAACATCATGGATCGGGGCCAGATCGTGCATACCGGTCCCGCGGAAGACCTCGACCGGGCGGATGTGCGGAAGTTTCTGACAGTCTAAAATCGTTTGCTCGACTTCGGTCGACATCGCGAGGCGGCAGCAACCCCAGTATTTCTCTCCGCTGGCCAGGCCCAGCTCTGGCGCGTTGAATACCGCATGCTAGTCTTTTCTTGGCCTTGGTGAGTCGGCCGCTTTCCGTATCAGTCGCGAATGAGGGGGAAGGCGCGGATTCCGCCCGCAAGTTCCACGCAAGCCAATCCACCTAGCTTTCCCCGCAGTGATTGTCGGTCAATGCGTCCAAAAAGAATCTTGCCAGGGGACGGCGATGGAACGTTTTGTCGAGGACTACCAAAAGCGGCGCCTCACCGAGCGCGTCGACATCATGACCGCGATCAACATCCTGATGTCGCAAGGCTATGACGAAGATCATCTCCTGGATGAGATCACCAAGGTTTTCTACGTCGATCTCGACGCCTTCAACGAAGTGATCTCACATCATTGAGAGTTTGCACGCGGCGGTAAAACTCAGCCGGCGCGGCGAAAATCCAGGACGCGGTTGCGGCCGCCGCGCTTGGCGGCATAGAGCGCCTTGTCGGCGGCGCTGAGCACTTTGTCGAAGCTCATGCCATCCGTGCTGCCAAATGCGAAGCCGGCGCTGACCGTGCAGCGCAGCGGTCCGGTCTCGGTCTCGACCGTGCGCCCGGCGAACGCGGCCCGGACGCGTTCGGCCGTCGCCTCGGCCGTCTCGGGCAAGGTGCGCTTCAACACCATGGCGAATTCCTCGCCACCCATGCGGGCGACGGAGTCGCTCGGGCGCAGGTCGGCGGAGAGCACTTCGGCAAAAACCTTCAACACTTCGTCTCCCGCGGCGTGACCGTACTGGTCGTTGATCGCCTTGAAGCCGTCGAGATCAAAAACCACGACAGCCGTGAAGGCACCGACCGGTATCTTGCCGTGCAGGTCGAAGAGGGCACGGCGGTTGAGAAGGCCGGTCAAGGCATCGGTGTGCGCTTCGCGCCGATGGTGGCGCGCGAGCCGCCCCTGGTTGAGCGCCAGCGACAATGCGCCGATACCGGTCATGGAGGCGATGACGATGACGAGGCTCAGATCCTCAGCCCAATTGCTCGGCGCGTGGCCGAGAACCAGCCTGCCGTCCCATGCCAGCACGGCGGCGCACAGCACGAAGGACACAGCGGTCAGCGAATAGAGCAGCGCTACGCCGATGAGATGGACGGGCGCCTCCGCGCGACCGCGCCAATATTGATATGCGGTGCCGAACAGCAACAGCGCGGCCAGAGCGTTTTCCAGCATGAAGCCCAGCCCGTCATAGCCGAGCGCCATGGGCGGCAGCGCGAGAGCATAGGACATGCTGACGCCAAGCGCGATGAGCGGCAAGGGCGAGCGGCTGGTCCTGAACTGGTGGGCAGCGCCCAGCATGACCGAGAAGCCGAGCAAGAGCAGCGCCAACGTCAGCACGCCAAGGGCCGTTCCGGGTCTCTCGATGTATGCCTCGTAGACAAAGACTTCGGCCACCACGACCAGCACGCTAATCGCCCAGGTCAGCAGGAACTTGTCGGAACGGGCGGTCAGCCATGTCCCGAACAGCGTGAGGCCGAGGCAAGCGGCCGAAAAGCCGACGGCAAGCAGCAATGAATTGTAGTCGAGCAGCATTCACGCGTCCTTGCCGGCGCCGGGCTTCTGCAACCTGACGTAGATGCATTAGTGCAGCAAGGAAGTATCGATTACGTTACGATAGCGGTGAAGATGCCATCATTCCGCGGCGTCAGAGGACCGCCACCAACAACAGCAGGATGATGCCGACGCCCATCATCAGCAGACCTGGCCAGTTCTGTGAAAGGCCGAGGAAACCGAGGCCGCGCCGGCGTGGCTCAAGCGTCGGGCCAGGCGTTGTAAGGTTTGGCATCGGGCGATCCGAGGCTGCAGGTGCCGGATCGCTGAGTTTCCCGCGCCTGAGGACCGCGCCTGCCATGTACACGATGCCGGCGACAATGAGCAATGCCCCGATGAGGATGACAGCCATATCACCTCGCTTTCTTCGGGCTCCCCCGATACCGGAGCCTGGGCCATTGTTCCGCGAAAGCTCAACCGCTGTGAAAACCGGCTCCCGGCGAGAAAGACAAAACGGTCAAGATGCCTCGTAAGTTCCGACGGAGCTCGCCCCTTCAATCGGTCACCCGCTTCATCAGCGCCATGGCGCCGAAAGGTGCGCGCACCTTGCCTTCGGTGATGAAGTAGGCGAACACGTCGCGCGGCTTGACCGGCGCATCGGTCTTGGGATCGGCGCGCGGCAGGTCGGCGGGTTGCTTGCCATGCGCCCATGTCTTCACGCGTCCCGCCCATTCGTCCAGGCCTTTCGGCGTGTAGCAGTCGGGGTTGTCGTCGCTGCCGGTCTGCAGCCGCGCATAGACGAAGTCGCCGGTTATATCGGCGATCGCCGGATATTTTGCGTGGTCGGCATAGACGATCGCGGCGTTGTATTTTCGGGCGAGCGCCGGGAATTCGGGCACAACAAAACTGTCGTGCCGCACTTCGACTGCGTGACGCAGAGGCACGCCGTCCTGCTTTTCAGGCAGCAGTTTCAGGAAAGCTTCGAAATCGTCCGCGTCGAATTTCTTGGTCGGCGCGAACTGCCACAGAATCGGGCCGAGCTTCTCGCCGAGCGCGGCGACGCCGGAGCCGAGAAAGCGCATCATCGATTCGCCCGCTTCGCCGAGCACGCGGCGGTTGGTGACGAAGCGGTTGCCCTTCAGCGAATAGACGAAGCCGTCAGGGGCCTCTTTCGCCCACTTGACGAAAGTCGGTTCCTTGAAGCTGGAATAATAGGTGCCGTTGACCTCGATGCTCGGCACCTGCCGGGTGGCGTAGTGCAGCTGCTTGGCCTTGGCGAGCTTCTCCGGATAGAAGGAAGTATCCCAAGGCTCGAAAGTCCAGCCGCCCATGCCGGCGCGGATTGTTCCTTGGGCAGTCATCGTCTTCCTCCTCCGTTCAAAATGTGGTTAGGCCGCCTCGTCGACCGGCTTCACCATATCGACCAGGGTCCATCCTGGCCGGTATGGATTGGCGCGGCGACCCGTTTCGCGATAGCCGTAGGCCGCATAGAGCGCGATGTTCCGCTCCATGCGCGAATTGGTGTAGAGCCGCACCTCCGGCACGCCCCATGACCGCGCCTGCTGATCGGCGAAGTTCAGCAATCCGATCCCGAGCTTCCTGCCTTGGAAAGCCGGCGCGACGGCGACGCTGAAGATCATGGCGTGGTCGGGATGACGTTCGAGGACGATCAGTCCTCCAAGGTCGGCGCCTTCTTCCAGCAGCCAGACCTCGCCGCGCTCGATCCGCGGTATGTAATCCTCGGTGACCGGGACCGGCGGCCCGCCGAAGATGGGCGTGTAAGGCGCATAGGCATCCGCAGTCAGCGCGACGACGGCGGCGAGATCGTCGAGGCGGGCCAGTCTCATGATTGGTCTACTCCGGCAGCGGCCGCGACAACCTTCTGCATCCCGGCAGCTATGGCTGCGACGGCGTCGCGGCTTGCATCGCCGAGGCCGTGGCGCTCTGCCAGCCAGTGTGGGTTGTTGTAGGACAGCCAGACCTTGCCTTGCTCGTCCTCCCAGGCCAGCGCCTTGATCGGCAGGTCGATGCCCGCAAGCTGCCGGCCCTGCATCAAGGGTGTGCCACCCTTCGGATGGCCGAAGATCAGCAATTCGGTTGGACGAAGCACGGCACCGATCTCGCGCGCGCCGGCGGCATGGTCGATGCGGGCGAAAACCCGCAGTCCGGCGCCTGTGACGGTCTCGGCCAGACGGTCGATGGTCTCGGTCACGCCGAAACGGCTTTCGACGGAGACGAGACCGTTTGCCATCACTCCGCCGCTTCGCGTTTGCCCCCGGGGCGCCGCTCCAGCAGCTCCTTGAGGAACTGGCCTGTGTAGCTGCGCTTCTCGCGTACGATCGCTTCCGGCGTGCCCGACGCGACCAGCTCGCCGCCGCCGTCGCCGCCTTCGGGGCCGAGGTCCAGCACCCAGTCGGCGGTCTTGATCACTTCGAGATTGTGCTCGATCACCACCACCGTGTTGCCCTGGTCGACCAACTCGTGCAGCACTTCGAGCAGCTTGGCGACATCGTGGAAGTGCAGACCGGTGGTCGGCTCGTCGAGGATGTAGAGCGTCTTGCCGGTCGCCTTGCGCGACAGTTCCTTGGCGAGCTTGATGCGCTGCGCCTCGCCGCCCGACAAAGTCGTCGCCTGCTGGCCGATATGGATGTAGCCGAGGCCGACCTGCTTCAGCGTCTCCAGCTTGTCGCGCACGCCCGGCACCGCCGAGAAGAAGTCGACGCCTTCCTCGACCGTCATGTCGAGCACGTCGGCGATCGACTTGCCCTTGAACAGCACGTCGAGCGTCTCGCGATTGTAGCGCTTGCCGTGGCAGACGTCGCAGGTGACGTAGACATCGGGCAGGAAGTGCATCTCGATCTTGATGACGCCGTCGCCCTGGCAGGCCTCGCAGCGGCCGCCCTTGACGTTGAAGGAGAAGCGGCCCGG
>NZ_VFWS01000176.1:0-8091 GCF_006443065.1 Mesorhizobium sp. B1-1-5
GAACTGGTCGGCTTGCCGGTGACGGTGGCGCAGCGCGACGACCGTTTCTTCATGGTGCGCGGCAAGGGCGACAAGGAGCGCATGGTGCCGCTGTCGGCCAAGGCGCGCGCGGCGATGCGAGCCTGGCTCGCCGCCCGGGCCAAGGTGCCCGCTTTCGCTGACAGCCCGTTCCTGTTTCCTGCCGCGTCGGACAGCGGCTACCTCTCGCGCCAGGTCTTCGCTCGCGACCTCAAGGGGCTGGCGGCCCGGGCCGGCATCGCCTCGGCCAAGGTCTCGCCACATGTGCTTCGCCATGCTTTCGCCAGCCATCTCTTACAGAACGGGGCTGATCTCAGGGCCGTCCAGCAACTGCTTGGCCATGCCGACATATCGACGACACAGATCTACACCCACGTCCTGGAGGAGCGGCTGGTGCGGCTGGTCAACGATCATCACCCGCTTGCCGACTAGGCCTCATATCGCTATGTGAGGGCGACGTTCCACCGCCCGGAGCCGGCATTTCAGCGGTTCCGCCAGCCATTGCCTTCCGACGGATCGGTCCGCCCAAGCATGTACAACTACCTCGACTTCGAAAAGCCGGTGCAGGATCTGGAGCTCAAGATCCTTGAGCTGAAGAAGCTTGCCGAGAACGGCGAGGCGGTCGATGTCGCCGAAGAGATCAGCAGGCTGGAAAAGCGCTCGCGCGACGCTTTGCGCGACCTCTACAAGGCGCTCACGCCCTGGCAGAAGGTGCAGGTCGCGCGCCATCCCGACCGCCCCCATTGCGTCGACTACATCAAGACACTGTTCACCGATTTCACGCCTTTGGCCGGCGACCGCAATTACGGCGACGACCAGGCGATCGTCGGCGGCTTCGCGCGTTTTCGCGGCGAGCCGGTGGCGATCATCGGCCAGGAAAAGGGATCGGACACAACAAGCCGCATCAAGCACAATTTCGGCTCGGTGCGGCCAGAGGGCTACCGCAAGGCGGTGCGGCTGATGGAATTGGCCGACCGCTTCCAGATCCCGCTTTTGACGCTGGTCGACACGGCCGGCGCCTATCCCGGCGTCGGCGCCGAGGAGCGCGGCCAGGCCGAAGCGATCGCGCGTTCGACTTCGGCCTGCCTTTCGCTGAAGGTGCCGTCGATCTCGGTGGTCATCGGCGAAGGCGGCTCCGGCGGCGCCATCGCGATCGCCACCGCCAATCGCGTCTACATGCTGGAGCATGCCATCTATTCGGTGATCTCGCCCGAAGGCGCGGCCTCGATCCTGTGGCGCGACACCACGCGCTCGAAGGACGCGGCGACCAACATGAAGATCACCGCGCAGGATCTTCTCGAGATGAAGATCATCGACGCCATCATTCCCGAGCCGATGGGCGGCGCCCAGCGCGCGCCGGAAACGGTGATTGCGTCCACCGGCGACCTCATCGCCAGGACGATGAAGGATTTCGCCGGCGCCAACACCGATTTCCGCGAGCAGCGCCGCGAGAAATACCTGGCGATGGGCCGCAGCCTCTGACCTCTCAAATCCCGGCAAGACGTTCAACTGTGGCCGGAATAAGCAATTCCGCCACAAAAATGCCGCCGGATTCGGCTCAATGGAAATCGCCGCGAGGGGTTTGCCAAGGCTTGCGGTAAGGAATTTTCAAGGTTAACGGGCTTACGGTCCACCGGTGTTCAGCCTATGGGCCCGGCCATGCCGACAGCCGTTGGCCCGAGAGAAGAGACGTAGCCGTATCGATGTTTGCCAAGCTTGCCCGCACCGGAATCCTGATCGCCGCCATCGGCGTCGCCGGCTGCAACGATTCGTCGATGAAGGACTTCGCGCCGGAGGCCAACAAGCCGTTGCCCGACAAGATCCTCGCCGACATGAGGGCCAAGGGCATGGTGCGCACCTCCTCGGTGATGGCGCGCATCTTCAAGGAGGAAGGCAAGCTCGAGATCTGGAAGGCCAAGACCAACGGCCGTTACGATCTTGTCGCCACCTACGACATCTGCAAATGGTCGGGAAAGCTCGGCCCCAAATACACCGAGGGCGACCGCCAGGCGCCGGAAGGTTTCTACACGGTCCGTCCCTCGCAGATGAACCCGCGCTCGAACTACCACCTGTCCTTCAACATCGGCTTCCCCAACGCCTATGACCGCGCCAATGGCCGCACCGGCCAGAACCTGATGGTTCATGGCGCCTGCTCGTCGTCCGGCTGCTATTCGATGACCGATGCCCAGATTGAGCAGATCTATGCCTTCGGCCGCGACGCCTTCCAGGGCGGCCAGACCGAGTTCCAGATCCAGGCCTTTCCGTTCCGCATGACCGCCGCCAACATGGCGCGGTACCGCAACGACCCGAACTACGAGTTCTGGAAGATGCTGAAGGTCGGCTACGACAATTTCGAGATCACCAAGGTGCCGCCGAAGGTCGACGTCTGCGAGAAGCGCTACGTCTTCAACCAGGTCGCGCCTGAAGGCACGACCTTCGACCCGACCGGCCCCTGCCCCGCGATGACCCAGCCGGATTCGCTGAGGACGGCCTATGCCAATTACGAGAAGAGCTACGACGCGGCCTTCAATTCGGCCGTGAATTCGAGCACGCCGCCGCCGAAGCCGACGATTGCCGGCGTCAAGGAAGCCAGCATCGTTTCCGACTGGTCGAAGCGCCGCGCCCGCGGCGAGCGCGTGCCGATCGACCCGCCGTCGCTGAATTCAGACGGCTCGGTGACCGAAACGAGCCGCATGGGCCGCATCGATTCCCCGCTCGGCCGCAAGATGGCGGCAGCCGACGCGGAAAAGGAAGCCAAGCGCAAAGCCGAAGAGCAGCGCCTGGCGGCGATTGAGGCGGCCAAGGCCGCCAAGGCACAGGCAAGGGCGCAGGCGCTGGCCGAGAAGGAGGCCGCCAAGCAGGCGGCGCAGCAGCCGGTCGTAACGGCCGGCGTCGAAGCCGCGCCGGCCCAGCCGGCGCAGGAAACGCAGGCCGCCGACGCCGACCAGGGCACCGTGTCGAAGCTGAAGAAGAAGCTTCTCGGCATGTTCGGCGGCTGAGACTTCCGCTTGGCAAAGCCGCCCGCCATCTACGATCTCAAGGGACTGAACTGTCCGTTGCCGGCGCTGAAGGCCCGCAAGCGGCTGGCTGCGATGCGGCCCGGCGCCCGGCTGTGGCTCGAAACCACCGATCCGCTGGCGGTGATCGACATCCCGGCCTTCTGCGCCGATGCCGGCCACCAGCTGCTCGAGACGGCGGCCGTCACTGGCGGCCACCGTTTCCTGGTCGAGCGCGGCAGGGCGGCCGATCTGCTTGCTTCAGCTTAAAGCCCGGCAATCGACAGCGGATTGGCTCCCAGCGCCGCGCGGTCCGGTGTGTCGATCGACGGCTTGTTGGTGAAGGCGGCGAACAGCCGCTGGATATAGTCCTGAGGCATGTCGAGCGTGATCAGCACCAGCCTGGTGCCGCGCTGGCCGTCGGGCCAGGCCGGCAGTCTCGCCGGCGGATGCAGGATCTTCTGCACACCATGGATGACCAGCGGCCGCGAGGGATCCTCCGCGAGTTCGATGACGCCCTTCATGCGCAGGAGTTTCTCGCCATGCGTCGAGCGCAGGAGGTCGAGGAACATCTCGATCGCCGAGAACGGCACCGGGCCGTCATGGACAAGCGAGTGCGAGCGCACGCGCGTGTCGTGGCGATGCTCATGATGGTGGTGAGGATCATGGTCGCCGTCATGGTGGTGATGGTCGCGATCATGGTCGTGCGCCGCCTCTTCGCCAAGCCAGCGCCGCACGTCGGCGGACTTGGTTTCAGGATCATAGAGGCCGCAATTGAACAGAGCCGCGGCGCCGGCCTCGTCGACATCGAGCACGACGGCGCCCGGATTGATCTGCTTGAGCCTTGCCCGCAACGCCTCGACCTCGGCCGCGCCGGCAAGATCGGTCTTGGTCAGCACGACGCGGTCGGCCACCGCGGCCTGTTTCACCGCCTCGACATGGGTGTCGAGCGTCGCCTCGCCGTTGACGGCGTCGACCAGCGTGATGACGCCGTCGAGCCGGAACGCCTGCACCAGCGCCGGATGCGCCATGATCGACTGCAGCACCGGTGCCGGATCGGCCAGGCCCGTCGTCTCGACGACGACGCGGGCCAGTTTCGCGATACGGCCGGTCTGCAGCCGGTCGACCAGATCGGCGAGCGTATCGACCAGGTCGCCGCGCACCGTGCAGCAGAGGCAGCCGTCGGAAAGCTGGATGATGCCGTCCGACGCCTGCTCCACCAGCAGATGGTCGATCGTCACCTCGCCGAACTCGTTGATGATCACCGCCGTATCGGCAAGCGCCGGATCCTTGAGCAGCCGATTAAGCAGCGTCGTCTTGCCGGCGCCGAGAAAGCCGGTGAGCACCGAAACGGGAATGGGAAAGCTGCTCATTGGTTTGCCTAGTTGGCAGCTTTGACGGGCTGGTCGCCCTGCGCTCCGGCAGCGGCGGTCGCCAGCGGCTCGGCGCCGGGCGGCGCCGGCCTGTCCGGCCGCCAGATCGGCAGCGGCACATCGGCATAATTCTGATCGGCTTGGTCGACGAACGCCTTGGGCGCTGGACCCGTGGCGCCGCCGAGGCCGACCGCGATGAGCGTAGGATGGGCGAGCTTCACCTGGTAAGGCGACTTCGGCTTATCCTTTGCGGCAACCTCGGGCGCCGCCTCCGATTGCTCCGCCTTCGGCTTTTTCGCGCAGATCTCGTCATGCATGTCGTTGGGTGACAGCGTGTCGCCATAGGGCTTGAGAGCGGCCAGCGTGGTCGAACTCGCCGCCGGTTTATCAAAACCCTGGTCGAGCAGCTTTGCCGCCGCTTCGGCGCGGCTGACCGCCGATTTTTCGCCAAGCACCACGGCGACCAGCGTGCGCCCGTTGCGCGTCGCCGAGCCGATCATGTTGAAGCCGGAAGAGCAGACGAAGCCGGTCTTCATGCCGTCGGCGCCGGGATAGCGGCCGATCAGGAGATTGTAGTTCGGGAGCGCCTTCTTGCCGACGGCAAGGCCTTCGATCGAGAACCACGGGGCATATTGCGGAAAATCATTGCGCAACGCCGTCACCAGCACGGCAAGGTCGCGCGCGGTCGTATACTGGTCCGGCGAATAGAGCCCGTTCGGATTGACGAAATGCGTGCCAACCATGCCGAGCCGGGCCGCCTCGGCGTTCATGCGCTCGGCGAACGAGGCCTGCGACCCGCCGATATTCTCGCCGACTGCCATGGCTATGTCGTTGGCCGACTTGACCAGCATCATCTTCAACGCATTGTCGAGCCGCATCACCGAACCCGGTTTGAAGCCCATCTTGCTCGGCGGCTCGCCGGCCGAATGCTTCGTCACCTTGATCGGCGAATCGAGCGCTACCTCGCCGGCCTGGATGGCGCGGAAGGCGACATAGGCCGTCATCAGCTTGCTGAGCGAGGCCGGATACCAACGCTTGAACGCGTCCTGGTGCTCCAGCACGGTGCCGCTCTTGAGGTCGAAAAGTACGACCGGATTGGCGCGTGCCGTGCCGCCAAGCACCGGAAGCGCCAGCGCGCCTGCCAGCAACAGGTTGAGGAAATGCCTTTGCCGCATGATCAAATCCGAAATCGCCTCTTGCCGTGATCGCCGCTGGCTCCGTAAGATTTCGTTACCCATCGCCAGCATAATGCGGGCCGACCCTCGATCCCGAGCCGCATTGTTGCGGTGCTATTTACCCTATGTGACGCCAAAATGGCAAAGTGCCATATATTCACAATTGCCGAGCAGTGACTCTGAACCGACTGCCGCCAGTCAACCAAGAGATGGACCGACCATGCCGATTCTGAACCGCGCCGCGCAAATGCAGGAAGAAGTTGCCGGCTGGCGACGACATCTGCACCAGACACCGGAGTTGAATTTCGACGTTTTCCAGACCGCCGGCTTCGTCACCGAGAAGCTGACGGCCTTCGGCTGCGACGAGGTGGTGACGGGACTGGGCAAGACCGGCGTCGTCGGCATCATCCGCGGCCGCAAGGGCGATGGCGCGACCATCGGGCTGCGCGCCGACATGGACGCGCTGCCGATCGACGAGATCACCGGCAAGCCGTGGGCCTCGACCGTGCGCGGCAAGATGCATGCCTGCGGCCATGATGGCCACACCGCCATGCTCTTGGGCGCCGCCAAATATCTGGCCGAGACGCGCAATTTCGCTGGCACCGTGGCGGTGATCTTCCAGCCGGCAGAGGAAGGCGGCGGCGGCGGCAACGAAATGGTCAAGGACGGCATGATGGAGCGCTTCGACATCGAAAAAGTGTTCGGCATGCACAACATGCCGGGCCTGCCGGTCGGCCAGTTCGCCATCAAGCCCGGCCCGATCATGGCCGCGACCGCCGAATTCACCATCACCGTCAAGGGCCGCGGCGGCCATGCCGCGATGCCGCACGGCACGATCGACCCGATCGTCATCGCCAGCCAGTTGGTCGGCGCGCTGCAAACCATTGCCTCGCGCAGCACCGATCCGGTCGAGTCCGTGGTGGTGTCGGTGACGAAGTTCCACGCCGGCGACGCCTATAACGTCATCCCCGAAAGCGCCGAGATCGCCGGCACCGTGCGCACGCTGAAGAAAGAAGTGGCCAAGAAATCGGAAGAGCGCATTCGCGCACTCTGCGCCGGCCTCGCCTCCGCCTTCGGCGCTACCATCGAGGTCGATTACGACGCCAATTACCCTGTCACCTTCAACCATGCCGAGGAAACCGTGTTTGCGGGCGATATCGCCGCCGACATCGCCGGCGACAGCCACGTGCACCGCGCCATCCAGCCGGTGATGGGCGGCGAGGATTTCTCCTATATGCTGGAAGCCCGCCCCGGCGCCTTCATCTTCATCGGCAACGGCGACTCGGCCGGCCTGCATCACCCGGCCTACGACTTCAACGACGAGGTCATCCCGCACGGCATGAGCTATTGGGTGAAGCTGGCCGAGACCGCGCTCGCCACCTGAGCGCACGCAGGCGAAGGCGACGGCGTTCCCATCGCCTTCTCGCCTCTTGGCGAACCGGCCCGAAGCGTTTATGTGTCGGGCCGCGTGGTCCCGTAGCTCAGTAGGATAGAGCGGCAGATTCCTAATCTGTAGGTCACAGGTTCGATTCCTGTCGGGATCACCATGCTTTTCAATGGCTTGGCGAGCAAGTCGCCGCATGGTGGGTGTCAGGTCGATCCTTGTGAGAACGGCCCCGAAAGATGGTGCCTGCGCAAATGTGTGGAGAGGCGGTTCGCGGCCTCGGCGAATGTCTCGCCTCCGGAAGCGATCAGCGCCGGTCTTTCCTGTTCGGGCGCAGCCAGGACGCGTTCCCAGAACGCGGCGACGACGGCGCTCGACTGGGCGAGATCGGCGGCCGCGTTTTGATCGTCGGCCAGCGCCGCCAGATGCTGGGGATTGATGCCGCCGATACCGGGCGGGACCTTCGCTCCCATGTCGACGAAACCCGGAGGCAGCGATCCCTTCAGATTGTAGACTCGGTGCTCGGTGACGGCGGCGTAGATCTGATCGATCGCCTGCTTGGCGCCCGCGACACGGGAGGGATGGTCCGTGTCGGCCGCGGCATGCGGGAGAAGTTCCAGACGCTGGCCATAACGCTCGACCAGCTTCAGATAAGGCAGCATCGGCCCTGAAAGCGCGGCCCCGTCGGTAAAAAGATCGGCATCGATCGCTGCGTGGGAAACGCGACCCGATTCCAGCGCGCGCTCCAGCGCTGCGACATCGACCAGCTCGCCGCGATCGTAGTTGATCAGCACGGCGCCTGGATTGAGTGCGCAAAGCACCCCGTCTGAGATCAGCCCGGCGTTGGCGTAACGTTGCTGGCCGGCATCGAAAGCACCCAGGCCAAGATGGACCGAAAGCGCGTCCGCGCCGCGCGCGGCGTCCACCATGGTCGCGGCGTAGTCGAAGCCCTCCAGCTCGATCCATTTGCGGTGACGTGGCCGCGCATGGATGGCGACCCGCATGCCGAAGGCCTGGCCGAGCCTGGCGAATTCCCGGCCGATATTGCCGTAGCCGATCACCGCCAGTCTTTTGCCTTCGAGCTTCTCGGTCGGGTAATGCCGCAGGTCTTTTCCGGTATCGAATTGCCCACCGGCGACCAGGGC
>NZ_VFWS01000177.1:0-7688 GCF_006443065.1 Mesorhizobium sp. B1-1-5
GGCACGCCGAAATTGGTGTACTGATAGGTGAGCTCGCGGTCGCGGGCGTTGTAGGCCGCTTCCGAAATGCCCCAGGGCACGTTCTTGGAACGCGCATACTGGATCTGGCGCTTGATGATGAGCTTGCTGGTCTGGTTGAGGATCGAGCCCTGCGGCTCCTTCATGACCAGCGGCGGCATCAGATACTCGAACATCGAGCCCGACCAGGACATCAGCGCGCCCTGGAAGCCGATCTCGACGATCGGCCGTCCCAGACGGAACCAGTGCTCGGTCGGCAGGTCGCCCTTGGCGATGGCGAACAGGCTGGTGAGCCGTGCTTCGGAAGCAAGCAGGTCGTAGCAGCTCTCGTCGAGCTGGCGCTCCTCGACGCGGTAACCGATCGAGAGCAGCTTGCGCTCCTGCCGCATCAGGAAGGAGAAATCCATCTCGAAGGCGTAGCGGCGACAGCGCTCGCGCAAGGCGAGCAGCTTGGCGCGCAGAGCGGCGACAGCGCTATCGTCATTGTGCGAGTCGTGCACATGCGCCTCGCAGGTCGCTTCCAGCCTGGCCGCCCAGTCGGCGATGACATCGCTCTTCGGCGACGCCGCCTCGGTGTGGATGGCGGTGGCGAGCTTGCGGATCTCGCCGGCCAGCACCGCAAGGTTGATGGTGCGGATCGACGCCATCTCAGGCTGCGCCTTGATGGTCGCCACAGCGCGGCGCATGCCGTCGAGACGGTCGGCAAGGCGCTGGCGCAGCGGCCGCAGCTGCCGGCGGTCGTCCGGCAGCTCGTCCAGGCTCTCATCGAGAATGGTGACGGTGTCGATGATGCCTTCGAAATCGCCTTGTAGATGCACGGAAGGCGCTTCGGCCCATTCGGCGCAGGACGCCGCCACCGCGACGAGATGTCCAGCGAGATTGCCGCTGTCGACCGCGGAGATGTAGAGCGGATAGAGCGGCTTCAGCGTCGTCGTGTCGTACCAGTTGTAGAGATGGCCGCGGTCGCGCGGCATGTTCTCGATGGTCGTCATCGTGGCGTCGATGCGGGTGATGGCGTCCGACAGGCTGATCCAGCCGAAATCGCGCGCCGACACCACCGACAGAAGATAGACGCCAATATTGGTCGGCGAGGTGCGCGGCGCCACAACCGGCGCCGGGCTTTCCTGGAAATTATCCGGCGGCAGGTGATGCTGCTCGGCCGTCACGAAGGTCTCGAAATAATGCCAGGTGCGGCGCGCGAAGGTGCGCAGCGCGTGGATGTCGGCGGTCGAGATACGCAGCCTGTCCTCGGTCTCGGCCGAGCGGCTGATCCAGCAGGCGACGGCGGGCGAAGCGATCCAGAAGATGGCGAAGAAGAAGGCGACGAAGGCGCCGGTGGAATCGGCCAGCACCGGAATCGCTAGGCCGACGACGCCGATGATCACCGCGCCATACATCATGCCGTAATAGGCGCCGAGATCGTTGCCGCCCTTGGCGGCTTGCGAGGCGGTACGCCATTCCAAAAGATTTTGCCGGCTGACGAAGAGCCGGTAGATGGTGCGGATGATGGCATCGCCCATCATCCAGGCGAGATGCGCCATCAAAAGCACTTTCAACGCCACGAGCGCGGTGCCGAACACGGTATCGCGGGCCAAGGCGGAGAAATGGCCGCGCGGCGTCTGGTCGCCACTCTTCGGCAGGATGCCGTTCACGATGTCGAAGGTCGGCGCCATGAACAGGCTGAGGATCATAAGAGCCTGCCACTGCGCGGCCTGGGTGAAGGGCAGCAGCGTCCAGCCGGCGACGCAGGCCATGACCCAGAAGATCGGGGTGACCGAGCGGCGCAGATTGTCGACCATCTTCCAGCGCGACAGCGCAGGCACGCCGGAGCGCGGGTCGAAGATATGGCCGAGCAACTGCCAGTCGCCGCGGGCCCAGCGGTGATGGCGCGAGGCGTCGACCGAGTAGCGGGTCGGATAGTCCTCGACCAGCTCGACGTCGGTGACCAGCGCGGCGCGCGCCAGCGCGCCTTCGAGCAGGTCGTGGCTGAGGATGGTGTTTTCGTCGATGCGACCCTTCAGAGCCGCTTCGAAGGCGTCGACATGGTAGAGGCCCTTGCCGGTGAAGGAGCCGTCGCCGAAGACGTCCTGGTAGAGGTCGGAGACCGCGAAGACATAGGGGTCGAGGCCGCGATTGGCAGAGAAGACGCGCTGGAAGAAGGAGGCATCGTCGCCGCTGGTGAGTGAAGCGGTGATGCGCGGCTGCAGGATGGTGTAGCCGGCGGTGACGACGCACTTGACCGGATCGAAATGCGGGCGGTTCAGCGGATGGGCGAGCTTGCCGACCAGGTCCGAAACCGCGTCGCGCGTGGTGCGCGTGTCGGCGTCGAGCGTCATCACATAGACGACGTTTTCCGGCAGCGGCACGTCGAGCGGCAGGAAGGTAGTATCGCTGTCGCCGCGCAAAAGAAGGTTCAGCTCATGCAGCTTGCCGCGCTTGCGCTCCCAGCCCATCCAGCAGCCCTGCGCCTGGTTATAGAGCCGGCGCCGGTGCAAGAGGTAGAAGCGCGGCGAACCTTCGGACGGATAGCGGGCGTTGAGCCTGGCGATCTCGTCGCGGGCATATTGCAGGATCTCGATGTCGGCGACGTCGATCTCGGTCTTGGAATCCGGCCAGTCGGACAACAGCGCGAAACGGATCTCGTCCGCCGTGTTGGCGAGGTGGTGCACCTCGATGTTGCGGATGTTTTCCTCGACGTCGTCGCGCGAGCCGATCAGCGAAGGCACCACGACCAAGGTGCGCGATTTGGCCGGGATGCCGTGCTTGTTGTAATCGTAGCCGACAAGCCTGGTCGGCTTCAGGAACAGCGCTACCACGGTGTTGAAGAAGGCCAGCGCGCCTTCGCTGGCCGGAACGGCAAACAGCGCCAGCATCAGCGTGATCGATTCCACCGACAGGCCGAGATTGACGAGCGCTTTGCCCGACAGCACCAGCAGCAGCGCCGTCAAAAGGAAAACCGGCACGACGATGCCCAGCCAGCCGGCGCTGGCAAAGCCTCGCTTGAAGGTCACGTAGAAAGGCGGCCGGTAGCCGATCGCCCTTTCCAGTTCCTGCCGGCGCGGCCCGACCAGGAAGAAGCCGACATCGGTGTGCACGTCGGGGTCGGCGGTTTCGGGCACGCCGGACGCATCGGTGAGGCCGGGCGTGTGGCCAGCAAGCTCGATCGCCTTTTCGGCGACGCGGTATTCGGAGAGATGCGAGCGGCGCGCCAGCTGCTCGATCGCGGTGCGGTACTGGTCGCGCGAGAAGAAATCGAGGTTGGCGAAATCGGTCTTTTCGCGCAGCAGCGTGTCGATGCGGCTGACGCCCTCGAACCAGACCGTCCAGTCGACGTCATTGATGAGGCGCAGACCGCGAATGATGTTGCCGGTGGTGACATTGCCGCTAGAGAGCGTCTGATGCTCGGAGATGATGATCTCCTCGGCATCGGAACCGGTCTTTTCCAGCTCGCCTTCCAGCCATTCCAGCGCGCGGCCGGCGTTCTGCGACCCGTCGCGCAGGCGGTAGAGCAGCTGGGTGGCGAAGGTGGTGTCCTGCGCATGCGCGCTGTAGTTGGACAGGATCCTGGTGCGGTCGGCATTGTCGTCGGTCGCGAGAACCCGGTCGGCGACCTCGTTGGCGACATGGCGCATCTGCCTGGTGCGGTCGACGCGAACGGCGATGCGGCGCAGGTTCTCGATCAGCACGAAACGCAGCAGCGACGGCAGCGCCCAGAGTTCGCCGATCTTCATCGGCTCGACCGACTGGAAGCCCTCGACGATTGCCTTGAACATGCTGGCGGAGACCGAGCTGTCGGAATGCTCGACATAGCTCCAGGCAACGACGAAGGCGCGCGGCAAGACGGTGCCGTTGCCGAGCGTGAGCGTCGGCAACTGCCGATAGAAGCGGCGCGGCAGGTCGCGCTTGACCTGGAAGATGGTCTCCTCGACAAGGTAGTTGTTGTCGAGCAGCCATTGCGCGGCCGGCGTGATGGTCTCGCCCTTGGCCTGGGCGGCATTGGTCGAGCGGTAGACTTCGAGAATCTTCTTGGCGCTGTCGCGGATGCGGGTGTGGAACTCGAACGGGGCGAGGCCGAACAATTCCTTGACTTCACCGTTGGCGAGCCCGACGCCCAAGGCGCGCAGCCGGTCCTCAGGCAGGAAATTGGAGCGTATCGGCGCTTCCGTCGCCGCCGGGAAACCGGCGCTTGTCAGTTCAATCTTGTTCGGGTTCGTCTGAATGTTCATTGAAAATTCCGTAAGGCGGGCGCAATGCGGCGTCACCGCCACGGCAATGCCCCTAAAACCGGATCAATTGCAATTGGTTGCATGACTGGTTGGCCGAAAGTTTGTTCTGCGCACCACAACAGGGGCGTGCCCTTTCGACAGCTCGTGGGCGAACGCCCCTCGCTCTCCGCCCCGGTTGGATCAGGGCAAGGATTCAGGCTTTTTCGTGGTACATGCAAGGGGCCGGGCGATAATTCGCCCAACCCGCGATCATGTTTGGCAACAGCCGTTAATGGTTGGCGGCGAGGCG
Organism: Mesorhizobium sp. B1-1-5; assembly: GCF_006443065.1. Taxonomy (NCBI): domain Bacteria; kingdom Pseudomonadati; phylum Pseudomonadota; class Alphaproteobacteria; order Hyphomicrobiales; family Phyllobacteriaceae; genus Mesorhizobium; species Mesorhizobium sp. B1-1-5. The sequence continues at coordinate 4,534 of NZ_VFWS01000177.1, forward strand.
GTGGAGCCCGATCACGAAAAGCGGGCCCTGCCCCTTGGGCTGAAGCCGCAATTCCGGGCTGTCGCGGTCGAGGATCAGCGTGTCGAGCGGTCCGAGGCTCGGCCCAGCGTCCGTGAGCAGCGTGGCGCCGGCGCCGACGGCAAGAACGAGGGTGGTGTCGGCGCGCGGCGCAATGCGAACCTCGCTGGAGAGGGATCGGCGCTCGACGCTATGGGTCATGCGGCCACGGCGGGTCATGATGTTGAGATCGGTGATCGGGCCGCCGATCAGCGCCGCGCCGGTAGGCACGTCGCCAGGAAAGGCGAGCGGCGCTGAGGCCGTGGTCAGCCGCGCCGGCGGCCGGCCGGCAATGTCGAGAATGATCCCCTCGCCTTCCAGCACCGACAATGTTCGATCTATGCCTGCGAAGCTTGAGAATGGCCCGCTGGTCTCGACGCGGGCCATCGAGACGCGCCAGTCGAAATCGTCGAACCCGGCGCCGCCGGGCGAAACGGCGATTTCGGTCGTGGTGCCGCCGCCATTCTTCCACGGCATGACGCGGTAATCGGCGGCACGAAGGATGCGCATCTGGCTCAGCCCAGGATGCCCGGCAGGTTCAGCTGGTGCTCCTTGGCGCACTGGATGGCGATGTCGTAGCCGGCATCGGCATGTCGCATCACGCCTGTCGCCGGATCGTTCCACAACACGCGTTCCAGGCGCTTTGCCGCGTCAGCCGTGCCGTCGGCGACGATGACCATGCCGGCATGCTGCGAGAAGCCCATGCCGACGCCGCCGCCATGGTGCAGCGACACCCAGGTGGCGCCGGACGCGGTGTTGAGCAGCGCGTTGAGCAGCGGCCAGTCGGAAACGGCGTCGGAGCCGTCCTTCATCGCTTCGGTCTCGCGGTTCGGCGAGGCGACCGAGCCGGAATCGAGATGGTCGCGGCCGATGACGACCGGCGCCTTGAGTTCGCCCTTGGCGACCATTTCGTTGAAGGCGAGACCGAGCCGGTGGCGATCGCCGAGGCCGACCCAGCAGATGCGCGCCGGCAATCCCTGGAACGAGATGCGCTCGCGCGCCATGTCGAGCCAGTTGTGCAGATGCGTGTTGCCGGGGGTGAGTTCGCGCACCTTGGCGTCGGTCTTGTAGATATCTTCCGGATCACCCGAGAGAGCGGCCCAGCGGAACGGGCCGATGCCGCGGCAGAACAGCGGCCGGATATAGGCCGGCACGAAGCCCGGGAATGCAAAGGCGTTCTCGAAACCCTCGTCCTTGGCGACCTGGCGGATGTTGTTGCCGTAGTCGAGCGTCGGTACGCCGGCGTTCCAGAACGCCACCATCGCCTCGACATGCTCGCGCATCGAGGCGCAGGCGGCCTTCTCGACGGCTTTCGGATCCGAGATGCGCTTCTCGCGCCACTCGGCCATCGTCCAGCCCTTCGGCAGATAGCCGTTGATCGGGTCATGCGCCGAGGTCTGGTCGGTGAGGATGTCGGGGCGGATGCCGCGCCTGAACATCTCAGGCACGATCTCGGCGGCGTTGCCGAGCAGGCCGACCGATTTTGCTTCGCCGGCCTTGGTCCAGCGATTGATCATCTCCATCGCTTCGTCGAGCGTCTCGGCCTTCTCGTCGACAAAGCGCGTGCGCAGGCGGAAATCGATCGAGTCCGGATTGCACTCGATCGTGAGGCAGGAAGCGCCGGCCATGACGGCCGCCAGAGGCTGGGCGCCACCCATGCCGCCAAGGCCGCCGGTGAGAATCCACTTGCCCTTGAGGTCGCCATTATAATGCTGGCGGCCGGCCTCGACGAAGGTCTCGTAGGTTCCCTGAACGATGCCTTGCGTGCCGATATAGATCCAGGAGCCGGCCGTCATCTGGCCGTACATCATCAGGCCCTTCCTATCGAGCTCGTTGAACTTCTCCCAGGTTGCCCAGTGCGGCACGATGTTTGAGTTGGCGATGAGCACGCGCGGCGCGTTGGAATGTGTCTTGAAGACGCCGACCGGCTTGCCCGACTGCACCAGCAGCGTCTCGTCCTCGTCCAGCGTCTTAAGCGAAGCGACGATGCGGTCAAAGTCGTTCCAGGTGCGCGCCGCCCTGCCGATGCCGCCATAGACGACGAGCTCGTTCGGGTTCTCGGCGACCTCGGGATCGAGATTGTTCATCAGCATGCGCAGCGGCGCTTCTGTCGTCCAGTAACGGGCGTTGAGCTTGTCGCCGCGGGGGGCGCGCACTTCACGTATGTTGTGACGAGGATCGGTCATCATTGTCCCTTTCAAGCAAGGCGGGCAGCGCGTCAGCGCCCGGCCCAGTCAATGGCGGTTTCGAGGATTGTTTTCAGCGTGGCGCGGATCGGCGCGGCGTAGCTTGGGTCGTAAGGCACCGGCCAATTTTCCGGCGAACCTTTTTCGGCAGGCTCGCGCATGTAGCCGCGGTTGGAGAGTTCCATCTGCAGCGCATGCACGCCGTTCCCGGGCTGGCCGAAGCTTCTGGTGATCCAGCCGCCTTTGAAGCGGCCGTTGACCACCCAGGTCTCGCCGGTCGCGGCCAGGACGGCGGCCACTTTTTCCTGCAGCACGGGATCGGCGCTCTTGCCGTCATTCGTGCCGAGATTGAAGACCGGCAGCGTGCCGTCGAACAGCCGCGGCAGCACCGAGCGGATCGAATGGCAGTCATAGAGCACGATCTTGTCATGCATTCCGCGCAGCCGGTCGATCTCGGCCTGCAGGGCGCCATGGTAAGGCTCGAAATAGGTCTCGCGGCGCTGGTCGACCTCGGATGGGCTCGGCTCCTCGCCCATGCGGTAGAGCGGATCGCCGTCAAAAGTGTCTGTCGGGCAAAGGGTGGTCGTCGCCTGCCCGGGATAGAGCGAGACGCCGGACGGATCGCGGTTGACGTCGATAACGGTACGCGAGATGGCGGTGTGCACGACCGTGGCGCCGAGGTCGGCGGCGAAATCATAGAGCTTGTCGATCCACCAGTCGCAGTCGCGCCGCCCGAGCCAGGTCGAGACGAGGCGCGAGTCGAGGCCGGCGAGGTCGATGCCGGTGTGCGGGATCGAAACCAGCAGCGGCGCTGTGCCCTGGGTGACGGTGAGCCAGGACGGGGTCATGCGAGACCTCCGCAGGTTGGAGTTCTACGGCGCCCCCCTCTGTCCTGCCGGACATCTCCCCCAC
>NZ_VFWS01000178.1:0-7625 GCF_006443065.1 Mesorhizobium sp. B1-1-5
GTCAGGTTCTCCTGGATCGCCGCTTCTATGTCGGAATCGAGCGCGGAGGTCGCCTCGTCGAGGATCAGGATCGGCGCATCCTTGAGGAAGACGCGCGCGATGGCGACGCGCTGCCGCTGGCCGCCGGACAGCTTCACGCCGCGCTCTCCGACAAAGGCCTCGTAGCCGGAGCGCTCGCGGTTGTCGCGCAAACCCAGGATGAAGTCATGCGCCTCGGCTTTCCTAGCCGCGGCGATCACCTGCGCATCGGTCGCGTCCGGCATGCCGAGTTTGATGTTGTCGCGCAGCGAGCGGTGGAAAAGTGCGGTATCCTGGCTGACCACGCCGATATTGCCGCGTAGCGAGTTCTGCGTCACATGCGCGATGTCCTGGCCGTCGATCAGGATCTGGCCGCCCTCCAGGTCATAGAGGCGCAGGATCAGGTTGGCCAAGGTCGTCTTGCCGGCGCCCGACGGGCCGACCAGCCCGACCTTCTCGCCCGGATGCACGACGAGGTCGATGCCGTCGAGCACGCCGGCCCCCTTGCCATAATGGAAGGTGACGTTCCTGACGTCGATGCGGCCGCCGGCGACGACCAGCTCCTTGGCGTCCGGCGCGTCGGTCAGGCCGAGCGGCTGCGAGATCAGCGCCTTGGAATTCTCCAGCACGCCGAGATTCCTCAGGATGCCGTTGAGCTGCATCATCAGCCTTCCAAGCAGCATGTTGAGCCTGAGCACCAGCGACAGCGTGAAGGCAACGGCGCCGACCGTGATCGAGCCTTCGACCCACAGATAGATGGCGAACGCGGCGATCGCCGTGATCATGATGCCGGAGAGCATGGTCAGCGCCATGCGCACGCCGGTCAGCCGGCGCGTGAACGGCCGCAGCGCGTCGAGATAGATGCCGAAGCCGCTGCGGATATAGCGATCGTCGCCGTCGGCCGAAAACAGCTTCAACGTCTGCACGTTCGAGTAGGAATCGACGATGCGGCCGGTGATCATCGAACCGGCCTCGGCCGTCGCCTCGGCATGCTTGCGGATAGCCGGCAGATAGAGTTTCGCCAGCCAGCCGAACGCGGCGATCCAGATCACCACCAGCACCGCGAGCCGCAGATCCAGACCGGCGACCAACGCCAGCGTCGTCACCGTATAGACGATCATGAACCACACGACCTCGATGAAGCTTTCCATCAGGTCGCCGGTCGCCTGCCCCGCCTGCCAGACTTTTGTCGCGATGCGGCCGGCGAAATCGTTCTGGAAGAAGGCGTAGGACTGGCGCGAGACGTGCCGGTGCGCCTGCCAGCGCACCAGATTGTAGAATCCGGGCGTGATCGTCTGCTCGTCGACCAGCGCCGACAGGCCGACCACCAGAGTGCGGATGACCAGCACCACGCCGCCCATGAACAGGAGCTCGGGACCGGCGGCCGCCCACAGCGCGTGCCAGCTGCGCTCGCCGGGCAACTGGTCGAGGATATCGACCAGCCTCCCGACGAAATAGAACAGGCCTGCCTCGACCAGCGGCGCGATGCCGCCGATGATAAGCATGGCGAAGAAGGCGAGCTTGGCCTGCCCGACATAGTGCCAGAGGAAGCCGCCGACGCCGGCGGGCGGCCGAAGATTCGCGGGCTCGCGGAACGGATAGACCCAGCGCTCGAACCAGCGATAGACGCCCTTCATCATTCCGCGGCTTCACCTTTCGTCGCCAGATCGTCGGCGGTCTGCTTTTCCTCGAGCAGGAAACCGCCCGACTGGCGCCGCCAGAGCTGGGCGTAGAGCCCACCCTTGGCAATCAAGGTCTCATGCGAGCCGTCCTCGACGATGCGCCCCTTGTCCATCACCACCAGCCTGTCCATCGCCGCGATCGTCGACAGGCGGTGGGCGATGGCGATGACGGTCTTGCCCTGCATGAGCTTATAGAGGTTCTCCTGAATGGCGGCTTCCACTTCCGAATCGAGCGCGGACGTGGCCTCGTCGAGAATGAGGATTGGCGCGTCCTTCAGCATAACGCGAGCAATTGCGATGCGTTGCCGCTGGCCGCCGGACAGCTTCACGCCGCGTTCGCCGACAAGCGCCTCATAGCCGCGCTGCCCATACGGATCGGTCAGTGCCGCGATCACATCGTCGATCTGAGCGGCTTTGGCGGCGCTGAACATAGCCTCTTCGCTGGCCGACTGGCGTCCATATTTGAGGTTCTCGCGAACGGACCGATGCAAGAGCGACGTGTCCTGATTGACGAAGCCGATCGCCGCGCGAACGCTCTCTTGCGAGACGTTGCGGATGTCCTGTCCGTCGATCAGCACCTTGCCGTCCTGGACGTCGAACAGCCGCAGCACGAGATTGACCAGCGTCGACTTGCCGGCCCCGGAGCGACCGATCAGGCCGACCCGCTCGCCCGGCGCTATCTTCAGCGACAGATTGTCGATGACGCCGCCTTTGCCGTCCTTGCGCCAGTAGTTGAAATTCACCCGGTCGAACTCGATGCCGCCGGCGTCGACGACAAGCGCGGGCGCCCCCGGAATGTCCTGCATGGTGATGGGACGCGCGATCGTCGTCATCGAGTTGCTGGCGACGCCGATCTGCCGGAAGACGTTGGCGCCGACATCGAGGATCCTGCCGGAGATGTTGGCAATCTGCAGCGCGAACGGGATCGCCGTCGCCACGGCCGCGGTGGTCATCGTCCCGGCGTTCCAGCCGGCCAGCGCCAGCCAGCTTATGGCGATGAGCAGCGCCGCGTTGAGGACGAACAGGGCCGACCACATCAGCGTGAAAACGCGCATAAGCTGGTAAAACGTGTCGGCATGCTCGACCACCGCCTGCGAGACATATTTGTCTTCGTGCTCGCCGGTCGAGAACGTCTTTAGCGTCAGGATGTTGGTGTAGCTGTCGACCATGCGGCCGCTCACCTGCGACCACCGCTCCGACAGTGTGGAGGAGCGCTGGGTGATCTTCGGCATCGCAGACCGGAAGATGAGGCAGTAGAATACCAGCCACACCGCCACCACAGCCAGCAGCAGCGTGTCGAGCCGCGCCAGCACGACGATGGCGACCGCGACGAAGACCAGCGCGTACCAGACGGCATCGACCGTGAGGTTGACGCTCATCTCCACCGAATCGCCGCTCTGCATGACCTTGGTTCCGATGCGGCCGGCGAAGTCGTTCTGGAAGAACGACCAGTCCTGGCGCACAACGTGCCAATGGCTCTGCCAGCGGATGAGGTCGATGAGGTTCGGCGCGATGGCGTGGTTGCGGATGAGGCCGTCGACAACCATCGACAGCGGACGCAGCAGCACGACGATCGCCATCATGACGAGCAACGGCATGTGCGCGGCGAAGAAATCGCCTGGCTTGGTGCTGGAGAGCAGGCCGACGATCAGGCCGACGAAAATCGGCAGCATCGCGTCCACTACCGCCGCTACGGCAACGATGATCATGCGCAGCCGATAGGCGGCACGAAACTGTCTTATGAAATACCAGTAGAACCGCCAAAGCCCCATTGGCGGCTGCCTGTCGTCGGCCAGCGCCACCGGCGAATAACGGCTTTCGAACCAGGTGAAGATGCGGTCGAACATTTTTCTCTCATCGCGCCGGAAATCCGCCGGCAACCGATCTGGTCGCCAGCAGACCTCTGGCCAGGTCGTGGTTACGCCCGGGATCGATTCCCCGCAATCGCCGTAACCTTGATGCCGGAGCGGCTCGACGGCTCACAGAACCGCCGGGCCGCTCCAAGTCTTGGTTTTGCGCAATTCCGGACGGAGTTGCTGCAATCGCGATCGCGTTACTCCGCTGCCATCTCGGATCGAAGCGACTTGGCATCGGGCTCGGCCGGCGCGTCATCGAGCAGGAAACCGCCCGACTGGCGTTGCCAGAGCTGGGCGTAGAGCCCGCCCCTGGCGACGAGCTCCTCATGCGAGCCTTCCTCGATGATGTGCCCCTTGTCCATGACGACGAGCCGGTCCATCGCCGCGATCGTCGAAAGGCGGTGCGCGATGGCGATGACGGTCTTGCCCTGCATCAGCTTGTAGAGGTTCTCCTGGATGGCCGCCTCGGCTTCCGAATCCAGCGCCGACGTCGCCTCGTCGAGGATGAGGATCGGCGCGTCCTTCAGCATGACGCGGGCAATCGCAATGCGCTGCCGCTGGCCTCCGGACAGTTTGACGCCGCGGTCGCCGACATGGGCATCGAATCCCTTGCGGCCGTTGTGGTCCGAAAGCCCGCCGATGAAATCGAGCGCTTCCGCCCGGCGCGCCGCCTCGGTGAGCATCTCGTCGGTCGCGTGCGGCCGGCCGTAGAGGATGTTCTCCTTCACCGAGCGGTGCAGCAGCGAGGTGTCCTGCGTCACCATGCCGATCTGCGCGCGCAGCGAATCCTGCGTCACCGCGGCGATCTCCTGGCCGTCGACGAGGATCCTGCCGCTCTCCAGGTCGTAGAAGCGCAGCAACAGGTTGACCAGCGTCGACTTGCCTGCGCCGGAGCGGCCGACAATGCCGACCTTCTCGCCGGGCTTTACCGTCAGCGTCAGGTTCTCGATGACGCCCTTCTGCTTGCCGTAGTGGAAGCGGATGTCGTCAAAGCGGATTTCACCCTGGCTGACGGCGATGTCCTTCGCGCCGGGCCGGTCCTCGACGAGACGCGGCAGCGAGATCGACTGGATGCCGTCCTGCACCGTGCCGATATTCTCGAACAGCCCGGACATCTCCCACATGATCCATTGCGACATGCCCCACATCCGCAGCACAAGGCCGATGACCACGGCGACCGCGCCGATCGTCACCGCCTGGCCGAGCCAAAGCCACAGCGAGATCGCCGTCACCGAGAACAGCAGCAGCGAATTCAGGATATAGAGCAGGCCATAGAGCACCGTCACCAGCCGCATCGACCGGTAGACGGTGTCGAGGAAGCTCGCCATGCCTTCCCTGGCGAAGGTCGCCTCGCGCCGCGCATGCGAAAACAGCTTCACCGTCTGGATGTTGGTGTAGCTGTCGACGACGCGGCCGGTCATGGTCGAACGCGCATTGGCCTGCTCCTCGCCGACCTTGCCGAGCCGCGGAATGAAAAAGCGCAGCAGGCCGATATAGCCGGCCAGCCATACGGCGAGCGGCGCCGCCAGCCGCCAGTCGGCCGAACCGACGATGAACAGCATGCCAAGGAAGTAGACGACGACGTAGTTCAGCACGTCGATCAGCTTGATCACGCATTCACGCACGGCGAGCGCGGTCTGCATCAGCTTGGTGGCGATGCGGCCGGCGAACTCGTCCTGATAGAAGGCCATCGACTGCTTGAGCAGATAGCGGTGCACCTGCCAGCGGATGCGCATGGGATAATTGCCCATCAGCGTCTGCTGGTTGAGGAGCGAATGCAGCCAGACCGTGCCCGGCAGCGCGAACAGCACGACGAAAGCCATGCCGGCGAGCTTCCAGCTCTCGGTCTGCAGGAAGGTTTCGCGGTTTTGCGCCGACAGCCAGTCGACGATGCGGCCGAGGAACCCGAACATCCAGACTTCGGTAAAGGCGATCGCCGTCACCAGCACCGCGTCGAGGATGATGTAGGGCCAGGCGCCTCGCGTGTAATGCACGCAGAAGGCGACCAGCGTCTTCGGCGGCTCGACCGGCTCCGCGGCGGGAAACGGATCGAGCCTGTTTTCAAACCAGCGGAACATTCCAGGCACTCGACTTATCTATGCGCTCACGCGGCGCGGGATTGATGGGCAAGGCTTTGCGGCCGCGCGGCATTGCGGGCCGGCGATACGGAATCATCCGCGTCGCCGGCCCTATCCCGCGCAATATAGGGTTTCGCCGGCATTTCGCCGACAGGCTCGTTTGACGTCCCTGACGGCCCGGAACTTCCGGACGAAAGGGCGGAACCTGCCCGGCTCCTGTCGCCCGGCCGGATCAAACGGATGATCCGGCGCACCAGCGTGGGCCGGCTGTGATCGGGCACCGCGCGCGAGAAATCGACGTCCGGCAGCATGCCGCGATGCGGCCTGCGCCGTTCCTCGGCATGCACCGCCGACGAATAGGTCTCGCCGATCAGCAGCGCCCAGGTCGCCGCCTTGCGTTCATGCAGGCTTCTTGACCCCGGTATCCTGTAGGGATCGAACATTGATCCGTCCTCCATATGCAAATGCGTTAAAAAGGGTGATGCGTCCTCGACCATCGGCATTCGGCCGAAGGCGCGGATCGAATCGGCCAGGACACGACAAGCGTCGGTCCTGACACGACTAGCATCGGTCCCGACACGCTCAGCTGGGGCACGGCGCCCCTTTGGCAGTTTGAAAAACATCGCAAGATTCCTTCGAAGGCCGAAAACAGGGGTCGGCGGGAATCGGTGCGATGAGGACTTAAAGTGTCAGAAGAATCGTCGTACCGAAACCGCCGGTGGGCATAGGGGTGCCCCGGAGAGGAGCTGGAAGTGCATGGTCATCATGTGGTTCCCCTCCTTCGGTTCGGGTTGACGATGGTCAGCATATACTCGACTTCGCAGAAAATGGCCACCCGCCAGTCCAGAAATCGCCGAAAGCGGGAGATGCCTGTGGCCGATCTGCCACTTATTAGCAGGATGCGAAAATGAACGATCGTCTCCGCATCGCGCTCTACCAGCCGGATATTGCCGGCAACACCGGGACGATCCTGCGCTTCGCCGCCTGCCTCGGTATCGGTGTCGAAATCATCGAGCCGGCCGGTTTCCCGCTGTCCGACCGGGCGCTGAAACGCGCCGGCATGGACTACCTCGAAATGGCGGCGCTTTCCCGCCATGCCGACTGGCACGCCTTCGAGGAGTGGCGAAAGACCGGCGCGCGCCGCCTCGTGCTGCTCACCACCAAGACCACGGCCGCCTACACCGACTTTGCTTTCGCTGCCGGCGACATCCTTCTGTTCGGCCGCGAATCCGCCGGCGTGCCGGATCAGGTCCACCAGGCGGCCGACGCGCGACTGACCATTCCGATGCGGCCCGGCGCGCGCAGCATCAATGTCGCGCTGTCCGTCGCCACGGTCGCGGGCGAAGCGCTGCGCCAGCTCGGCTAGAACCCCGAACCCCTCTTCATTGCCGCGCGCGGGCTCCACTCGCGGCGTCATTCTCACCCAGGCGCACATCGCCTTCTCCTGCAATTGCCCTATCGACATTTCTTGGCTACAAGCTCAACTTAACTTGAGGTCAAGCGGAAAAATCGAGATGGCTCCGGTAAGGGAATTGACGGTCGGCCAGGTGGCCGTTCGCAGCGGCGTTGCGGTATCGGCGCTGCATTTCTACGAAGCGCGCGGCCTGATCCGCAGCCACCGCACCTCGGGCAACCAGCGGCGTTACAGCCGCGACGTGCTTCGGCGCGTGGCGATCATCCGCGTCGCCCAGGAAGTCGGCATCGCGCTTGCCGACATCGCCCGGGCGTTCCAGTCGCTGCCGGAAGAGCGCACCCCGAATCGCGAGGACTGGAACCTGCTTTCGACAGCCTGGCGCGACGAGCTCGACCAGAAGATCGCCCAGCTCAAGAAATTGCGCGACGGCCTGACCGATTGCATCGGCTGCGGCTGCATGTCGATCGACAAATGCCCGCTGAGGAACAAGGAAGATCGGCTGGCCAAGGAGGGGCCGGGGGCGAGACGGCTGGCGGTGCGCTGACAGTCTGTCGCCAAGGTGCATTGAGATTCAGGT
>NZ_VFWS01000179.1:0-7502 GCF_006443065.1 Mesorhizobium sp. B1-1-5
CTGATGTCCCATACATAATTCTCTACCGTGTTATCGGCGAGGAGATCGAGATACTCACCGTGATGCATGCGGCCCAACGATGGCCACGCCAGTTGTAGACACCACCGCTAGCCTGTGCCTGAAGGCTTGAAACGCCGGCGGCAATCGTCTATATCAACCTCAAATTCTTGGTCGGTATGACGAAGAGTGGGTCCACCCGGTCCCGCTCTTTTTTGTTACCTGCCCGGCCGGAAGCAAAAAGCGACAGGGATCTGATGACTGCAGCGGCAAGCGAGGCCGACGACCGTATCATCCGCGAAAGCGGCATCGATGCGCGCATTGCGCTGATCGTGCAGCCGGTGCTCAAGGGCATCGGCTTCCGGCTCGTGCGGGTGCAGTTGACTGGCCAGAACGGGCTAACGCTGCAGATCATGGCCGAACGCGAGGACGGCACCATGACCGTCGAGGATTGCGAAGAGGTCAGCCGCGCCGTGTCGCCGGCGCTCGATGTCGATGATCCGATCGAAAAAGCGTATCATTTGGAAGTTTCCTCGCCAGGCATCGACCGGCCGCTGGTGCGCAAGTCGGATTTCACCGCCTGGACCGGCCATCTGGTCAAGCTGGAGACATCGGTTCTTGTCGGCGATCGCAAACGCTTCAAGGGCAAGATCGCCGAGGCGGATGCCGACGGCATCCTGATCGAGCGCGACAAGGCGGCCTATGGCGAAGAGCCGACGGTGCGCGTGCCTTATGACGCGATCGCAGAGGCCCGGCTGGTGCTGACCGACGATCTCATCCGCGATGCCCTGTCGAAGGACAACCGGGCTCGCAAGGAAGCCAGGAAGCGCCGTGGCGAAGCGGAAGACGCCGCCGACGGCGAGGAAAATGAAACCGAACAGGAAAGTTGATTGAGTAGCCGGGCCGTATGCCCGGCGCGAAATCGGGAGAAAGACAATGGTTGTAAGCGCCAACAGGCTTGAACTGCTGCAGATCGCCGACGCGGTCGCGCGTGAAAAGTCGATCGACAAGCAGATCGTCATCGCCGCCATGGCCGATGCGATCCAGAAGGCAGCGCGCTCTCGTTACGGCCAGGAGACCAACATCCGCGCCGACATCAACCCGAACACCGGCGAGATGAAGCTGCAGCGGCTGATGGAAGTGGTCGAGAAGGTCGAGGACTACGCGACGCAGATCGCGCTTTCCACGGCGCGCGAGCGCAACCCCGATGCCCAGATCGGCGACTTCATCGCCGAGCAGCTGCCGCCCATGGATTTCGGCCGCATCGCCGCCCAGTCGGCCAAGCAGGTCATCGTCCAGAAGGTGCGTGAGGCCGAGCGCGATCGCCAGTATGACGAGTACAAGGATCGCATCGGCGAGATCGTCAACGGCACCGTCAAACGCGTCGAGTACGGCAATGTCATCGTCGATCTCGGCCGAGGCGAGGCGATCATCCGCCGCGACGAGCTGATCCCGCGCGAGAACTACAAATATGGCGACCGCGTGCGGGCCTATGTCTATGACGTGCGCCGCGAGCAGCGCGGCCCGCAGATCTTCCTGTCGCGCACCCATCCGCAGTTCATGGCCAAGCTGTTCACCATGGAAGTGCCGGAAATCTACGACGGCATCATCGAGATCAAGTCGGTCGCCCGCGATCCGGGCTCGCGCGCCAAGATCGCCGTCATCTCGCGCGATTCCTCGATCGATCCGGTCGGCGCCTGCGTCGGCATGCGCGGCAGCCGCGTCCAGGCGGTGGTCGGCGAATTGCAGGGCGAGAAGATCGACATCATTCCGTGGTCGCCATCGGCCGCGTCCTTCATCGTCAACGCGCTGCAGCCGGCCGAGGTCGCCAAGGTGGTGCTCGACGAGGACGCCGAGCGCATCGAGGTGGTGGTGCCGGACGACCAATTGTCGCTGGCCATCGGCCGCCGCGGCCAGAACGTGCGCCTTGCCTCGCAGCTCACCGGCTGGGATATCGACATCCTGACCGAGCAGGAAGAAAGCGAGCGTCGCCAGAAGGAATTCGTCGAGCGTTCGGCGCTCTTCATGGAAGCGCTCGACGTCGACGAGATGGTCGGCCAGGTGCTTGCCTCCGAAGGCTTCACCAGCGTCGAGGAAGTCGCCTATGTCGACTCTGGCGAAATCTCCTCGATCGATGGCTTCGACGAGGACACCGCTTCGGAAATCCAGACCCGCGCCCGCGAATATCTGGAGAAGATCGAGGCCGAGCACGACGAAAAGCGCAAGGCGCTGGGCGTCAAGGACGAACTGCGCGACATTCCCGGCATCACCACCGCCATGATGGTGACGCTCGGCGAGGACGGCGTGAAGACGGTCGAGGACTTCGCCGGCTATGCCGCCGACGATCTGATCGGCTGGAAAGAGCGCAAGGACGGCGAGACCAAGGTCTATCCGGGCGTGCTCGCCAGCCACGGCGTCTCGCGCGCCGAGGCGGAGCAGATGGTGCTCGCCGCCCGCAAGCAGGCCGGCTGGATCACCGAGGAAGAAATCGCTGCCGAAGAGGCAGCGGCCGACGAAACCGTCGGTGCGTGAGGTGACCGCCAATCGCAAAGCCCGTGGACGAGATGAACGATCGCACTTGCATCGTTACGCGCAGGCAGGCCGAAGCGGATGAACTGATCCGCTTCGTCGTCGGCCCGGATTCGGCCGTCGTTCCGGACATCAAGAGAAATCTGCCCGGCCGCGGTTGCTGGGTTACTGCCGATCGCCTACATATCGAGAAGGCAGCGGCCAAGAACCTGTTTGCCCGTGCCTTCAAGGCGCAGGTGACCGTTCCGGCCGATCTCGGCGGCATGGTCGACGGGCTGCTCTCCAGATCCGCTCTGGGCATGCTTGGCCTTGCTCGCAAGGCTGGCGCCGTCGTCCTTGGCGCCGCCAAGGTCGAAGGTGCGGTGCGCGACGGGCAGGCGCTTCTGGTGCTGCATGCGACCGAGGCTTCGGACGACGGTGTCCGCAAGATCAGTCAGGCGCGGCGGGCAACCGTCCATCTCGGCGGACCGGCCATCCTTGCCTACAAACTTTTCCCCGAAGCCGAGTTGAGCTTGGCATTGGGGGGTACAAATGTGATACATGCTGCCGTTCTCGCGCAGGACGCGGGACAGGCGGTTGAGAAGCGCGTAGTTGCGCTCGACCGATATCGGGGCGGTACCCCGAACGATCTGGCAATGCTTGCGGCCGTTGCTGACGAAGATGATGCCGCAGAGGATATGGAATGAGCGATACGAAATCGGGCGACGACAAGACGTTGAGCGTGACGCCGAAGAAGACCTTGACGCTGAAGCGCCCCGGCCTCGAGCAGGGCACTGTGCGCCAGAATTTCTCGCATGGCCGCACCAAGTCGGTCGTGGTCGAGACCAAGAAGCGCAAGTTCTCGCTGCCCGGCGACAAGCCGGAGCCGGTGGCTGCGTCCGTCTTCACGCCGAAGCCCGCCGCTGCCCCTGTTGCCGCCGCCCCTGTCGTGCAGGAAGCGCCGAAGGCGCCGCCTCCGCCGCCGGAGCGTTCCGGCATGGTCCTGAACGAGCTCTCGCGCGGCGAGATGGAAGCGCGCCGCAAGGCGCTGGAAGGCTCCAAGGCCCGCGAGGCCGAGGATCGCCAGCGCGCTCAGGAAGATGCCAAGCGCCGCGCCGAGGAAGAGGAACGCCGCAAGCGCGAGCGCGACGAATCCGCGCGCCGTCAGGCCGAGGAGGAGGCACGCCTGCAGACTGAGGCCGAGGCCCGCCGGCGCGCCGAGGAAGAGGCTCGCCGCCGCGCGCCGCTGGCGGCGGAGGTCGCCACGGCTGATGACGAGGAGGAGGCCAAGCCGAGGCGTGCCGGTGCCGGTGCCGCGAGTGCGCCGCCGCGCCGTCTTGCGACGCCGGAAGTGGCAAGGCCGGCCAAGCCGACAAAGGGCGAGGAAGATCGCCGCCGCGGCAAGCTGACGCTGAACTCGGCGCTGTCGGATGACGATGCGCGCGCCCGCTCGCTGTCGTCGATGCGTCGCCGCCAGGAAAAATTCAAACGCGCGCTTCACAATGAGCCGCGCGAGAAAGTCATGCGCGAAGTGATCCTGCCCGAAACCATCACCATCCAGGAACTGGCGCAGCGCATGTCCGAGCGCGCCGTGGACGTGGTCAAGTTCTTCATGAAGCAGGGCCAGATCCTGAAGCCGGGCGACGTCATCGACGCCGACACGGCTGAGCTGGTCGCCTCCGAATTCGGTCACACGGTCCGCCGCGTCGCCGAGTCCGACATCGAGGAAGGCCTCTTCAACATCGCCGACCGCCCGGAAGACCTTGTGTCGCGTCCGCCGGTCGTGACCATCATGGGCCATGTCGACCACGGCAAGACCTCGCTGCTCGACGCCATCCGCAACGCCAATGTCGTCTCCGGCGAGGCCGGCGGCATTACCCAGCATATCGGTGCCTACCAGATCGAGAAGAACGGTCAGAAGATCACCTTCATCGACACGCCCGGCCACGCGGCCTTCACGGCTATGCGCGCCCGTGGCGCGCAGGTTACCGACATCGCGGTGCTGGTGGTGGCGGCCGACGACAGCGTGATGCCGCAGACGATCGAATCGATCAATCACGCCAAGGCGGCCGGCGTGCCGATCATCGTGGCCATCAACAAGATCGACAAGCGCGATGCCGACCCGCAGAAGGTGCGGACCGAACTGCTGCGCCACGAAGTGTTCGTGGAATCGATGGGCGGTGAGGTGTTGGACGTCGAGGTTTCGGCGACGAAGGGCATCAATCTCGACAAGCTCTTGGAAGCGATCCTGCTGCAGTCCGAAGTCCTCGACCTCAAGGCCAATCCCGACCGCACCGCCGAAGGTGCGGTCATCGAGGCGCAGCTGGACAAGGGACGCGGTCCCGTCGCCACCGTGCTGGTGCAGACCGGCACGCTGATGCCGGGCGATATCATCGTCGCCGGCAACGAGTGGGGCCGTGTCCGCGCGCTCGTCAACGATCGCGGCGAGCATGTGCCGGAAGCCCCGCCGGCAATGCCGGTCGAGGTGCTTGGCCTCCAGGGCACGCCGCAGGCGGGCGACCGCTTCGCCGTCGTCAACAACGAGGCGCGCGCCCGTGAGATCACCGAATACCGCCAGCGCCTGGCGCGCGACAAGGCAGTGGCCAAGCATGCCGGCCAGCGCGGCTCGCTCGAGCAGATGATGTCGCAGCTGCAGACGAGCGGATTGAAGGAATTCCCGCTGGTCATCAAGGGCGACGTGCAGGGTTCGATCGAGGCGATCAATGCCGCCCTTGAAAAGCTCGGCAATGACGAGGTGCGCGCACGCATCGTCCATGCCGGCGCCGGCGGCATCACCGAAAGCGATGTCTCGCTCGCCGAGACGTCCGGAGCGGCGATCATCGGCTTCAACGTCCGTGCCAATGCGCAGGCGCGTGCGGCCGCGGCCGCGGCCGGCATCGAGATCCGCTACTACTCGATCATCTACAACCTCGTCGATGACGTGAAGGCAGCGCTTTCCGGCATGCTTTCGCCGGAGCGGCGCGAGACCTTCATCGGCAATGCCGAGATCCTCGAGATCTTCGACATCTCCAAGGTCGGCAAGATCGCCGGCTGCCGTGTCACCGAAGGCAAGGTCGAGCGTGGCGCGGGTGTTCGCCTGATCCGCGACAACGTCGTGATCCACGAAGGCACGCTGAAGACGCTGAAGCGCTTCAAGGACGAGGTTGCGGAAGTGCCGGGCGGCCAGGAATGCGGCATGGCCTTCCAGAACTACGAGGACATGCGTGTCGGCGACGTCATCGAGTGCTTCCGCGTCGAGATGGTAACCAGAACGCTCTAATTCGGGTATACTTGCCGAATAATAACGGGCGGCGGCCGAAAGGCTGCCGCCCAGATCCTTCATGCATGTTGAGACATGTGGCGCGGTCCCATCCCGTGCTTCACGATTTCAGGACCAGAGAAAATGCCCCGTTCGACACCGTCAGGCCCCTCCCAGCGCATGCTGCGCGTCGGCGAGCAGGTGCGCCATGCCCTGTCCGAAACCTTGCAGCGCGGCGAGGTCATCGATCCGGTGATCGAGAACAGCGTCGTCTCGGTGTCCGAGGTGCGCATGTCGCCGGACCTCAAGATCGCTACCGCCTTCGTCTCGCCGCTTGGCGCGGGCGACGACGGCGCCGTGATCGAGGCGCTCAACAGGCACGCGAAATTCATCCGCGGCCGCGTCTCCGGCGCGCTCAGGCAGATGAAGTACATGCCGGAGTTTCGCTTCAGGCTCGACACTTCCTTCGACAATTTCGCGAAGATCAATGAACTGCTGAAATCGCCCGAAGTCGCGCGCGATCTCGGTGACGGCAAGAACAACGACAAGGACGAGGAATAGGTGCGTCGCGGCAAGAAGAAGGGGCGGCCGGTCTCCGGTTGGGTGGTGCTGGACAAGCCGGTCGGCATGGGTTCGACCGAAGCGGTTTCCAAGATCAAATGGCTGTTTCAGGCCGAGAAGGCCGGCCATGCCGGCACGCTCGATCCGCTCGCTTCCGGCATGTTGCCGATCGCGCTCGGCGAGGCGACCAAGACCGTTCCCTATGTGCAGGACGGCGCCAAGGTCTACCGCTTCACCGTCGCCTGGGGCGAAGAGCGCTCGACCGACGATCTCGAAGGCCCGGTGACCAACAATTCCGACCGTCGGCCGGACGAGGCGGCGGTGAGGGCACTGCTGCCGAAATACACCGGCGTCATCATGCAGACGCCGCCGCAATTCTCGGCCATCAAGATCGCCGGCGAACGCGCCTATGACCTTGCCCGTGAAGGCGAGACAGTCGAGATACCCGCGCGGGAAATTGAAATCGGCCGTTTGGATATTGTCGAGCATGGCACCGACAAAACCGTTTTCGAGGTCGAATGCGGCAAGGGCACCTATGTGCGCTCGCTGGCCCGCGACATGGGCCGCGATCTCGGCTGCTTCGGCCACATCGCCGAATTGCGCCGCGTCGAGGTCGAGCCGTTCACGCCGGAGGATTTCGTCACTGTCGCCGAGCTGGAAGCGGCTCGCTTTGGCGAAAAGGATGACGACAAATCGGGCGAAATGGACGCCCCGGTCGATTTCAGCGCCATCGATGCGCTGCTTGTCGAAACGGCGGCGGCGCTCGACTGCCTGCCGCAGGTCGCGGTCAGCGACGACGCGGCGACGAAGATCCGCCTCGGCAATCCCGTCATCATTCGCGGCCGCGATGCGCCGGTCGAGGCCGAGGAGGCCTGCGCCACCGCGCGCGGCAAGCTCGTCGCCATCGGCGCCATCGAGCAGGGCATGTTCAAGCCCAAGCGGGTCTTTGTCGGGTGAATCCGGTCTAGTGCATGTCGCCCAAAAGTGCGCAGCGGTTTTGGGATAACGACATGCATCAACACAAGACTTAAAGCGCGTCGACTGAATCCGTCTCAGCGCGACGCGCTTTAACTGTTTGTTATTACGCAATTCCGGACGGGAAACCGCTGCGCACTTTTGCTGGAATTGCTCTAATCTAGGCCGAATGCTGAGTTCCGAGGATATCTCATGGCCAAGG